>JBOGSE010000035.1:0-4690 GCA_050694895.1 bacterium
ACCGCGCGCACCGGCAGTCGTGGCGTGAACTGCGCAATGCTTCAGATCTCGACCTGATCCTTTGAACGGTAGCTTT
Source organism: bacterium (assembly GCA_050694895.1). Classification (GTDB taxonomy): domain Bacteria; phylum Sysuimicrobiota; class Sysuimicrobiia; order Sysuimicrobiales; family Humicultoraceae; genus JBQTJP01. The sequence goes on from JBOGSE010000035.1 coordinate 77, forward strand.
TGCCCTCGATGCGCACGGTCTCGGCGTGGTGCAGCAGGCGATCGAGCAGAGCCGAAGTGAGGACGGCGTCGTTGTTGAAGATGCTGGCCCATTGCTTGTACACGCGATTCGTAGTGATCAGTGTTGCGCCTCTCTCGTAGCGGTGGCTGATGATCTGGAACAGGCAGTCGGCGCCGAACTTGTCGATGGGCAAATAGCCCAGCTCGTCGATTGCAAGGACCTCGGGTTTGATGTAGTGGTGCAAGGCGCGTTTGATGCCCCCGCTGGCCTGCGCGGCGGCCAGGGTATTGATGATTTCGATGGCGCCGGTGAACAGCACCGAATGACCCCGCTGGCAGGCGGCATGGCCCAGCGCGGTCATCAGATGGCTTTTGCCCAGCCCGGTGGTGGAGATGAACACGACATTGGCTCGCTGGTTGACGAAGTCCAGGTGAAACAGGTTCTGGACGAGCAGGCGGTTGATCTTGGTGGGCCAGTTCCAGTCGAACTGGTCCAGCGTCTTGAGCACGGGGAAGCGGGCCTGGGCGATGCATCGCTGCACGCGGCGATCGTCCCGGGCTGCCGCCTCGCCGTTGACCAACTCGGTGAGGTAGTCCAGGTGCGACCAGTGCTTGTCGGCGGCACTCTGGGCGTACTGCTGATGGTGCTCGAGCATGAATGGGAGCTTCAGCGCGCTCATGTGCGAGCGCAGGGCATCGACATCGCAATGGGGCTGCTCACGGCGCTTTCGCATCACTGGTCTCCTTCGCCTCGGTCATAGATGGACAGGTCGGGTTCGGGCAACTCCAGATCGAGCAGGTCCATGCGCCGCGTCAGCTGCAGGGCCGCCGGCTCGGGGCCGATGCGCCGGCGCGCGGCCAGGATATTGGCGATGTATTCGGCGCTGAAGGCCTGCAGCTGCAGTCCGTCATCGAGCGCGCGGCAGACGGCCTCCTTGCCGTGGATCTCGGCCAGGGCCAGGATCTTGCGCAGGTGCACGCGCGCGTTCACGCGCTTGGCCTCCAGGCCCTCGCGGTAGGCCTGGGCGCGCGGGGACAGCGCCAGGAATTGCACCAGCAGGCGCTGCTCGCGGGCGCTTTTGCGCTGCACCAGCAGCTGTTGGGCGTGCTCGGGCTCTTCGATGTCCTGGTGCCGATCCATGCTGCGCGCATGACGCGCCACGAGCTGGTCGCGCTCATACAGGCACACGCGATCGGCATAGGCTTTGAGGGTCAGGAGCGCACCTGCGTAGCGCGAGGGGACCGAGTAGTGGTTGGAGTCCAGCGCAACGCGAAACTGCTTGGTGGCCCGCACGGTGGCCACGCGCGCCAGGTCAAAGCCCGCGGGGTTCAGGCGCAAGAGGTGAGCGCGCTCGTCTTCAAACAGATCGATCGGGCGCCGGTGGGTCGCCTGGTGTGTGCGCACGTTGGCCACCGTGTCCACCCACAGCGCAGCCGCCGGCTGCATCGCGCTGAAGTCGGCCAGCTCCAGGCCGGCCAGCAGATTCTTCTTAACGTAGCCCACGCCATTCTCGACCCGCCCCTTCTCATTGCCGGCGCGCACGTTGCACGGGCTGATCTCAAAGCCCCAGTGGCGCGAGAAGTCCAGGTACTTCGCGTTGAACACCGGGGCCACACCCACAAGGCGCTGCAGCACTGCCGATCTCAGATTATCGACCATGATGCGGGCAGGCAAACCGCCAAAGGCGGCAAACGCATTCTCATGGCAGGCCAGGAAGAACTCCATGGTCTGGGAGAGCGTGAACTCCAGGTACATGCGCCGGCTGTAGCACAGCACCATCAGAAAGAAACTCAAACGCCGGCGTGTCGAGCCCACGGCAATCGTGCCCCATTCACCCCAGTCGACCTGGGCACACTCACCCGGGGCGAAGTCGAGCGTGAGAAACGCCTTGGCAGGCCGGGGGCGGATGCGCTGCACGTAGTCCTTGACCACGGTGCGTCCGCCCTGGTAGCCGGCCTCGCACAGCCGCTGGTAGATCTGCTGCGCACTGTAGGGGTGGGCATCGAGCCAGCGCACGATCTGGCCCTTGAACGGATCGAGCTTGCTCGCACGCGGCACACCCGCACGCGGGCGGAACTGCTGGACCTCAGCCCACTTGGCTACCGTGCGCGGATCCAGTGCAAGTGCACGGGCGGTCTGTGCCACGGTGAGCTGTTGGCGGCCCAGGTGGTCGCGCAGCTGGCAGAACGTTTCATAGTCGAGCACGGCCGCGCTCCATCTCCAGGAGTTGGGCCAGGCTCACGGGGCCGGCGCTCGATTCGCCTGAGCGCGGCAGCGCCGGTGCGCTCTGGCGTAGTGGTCTGCGTGACGCGGGAGCGGGCAGTGCCAGCACCTGGTACAGCGGCGCCTGATAGGCAATCAGGTCGCGTTCAATGAGTTGCGATCTGGCCGCAACCAGCTGCGCCTCGCTCAGGTGCAGCCGCCGGGACAGCGTGGCGGCCCCGTAGTAGCTCAGGCCTTGCGCGTCGGCCACCGTCACGAGAAACAGATACAGCGCCGCCGCAACGGGGTCCAGGCGATCGATCAAGCCGCACTGCACCAGTTGCTGGTCAACCCAGCTGAACTGCTCGGGCACTTGGCGCAGCCGCTCGGGGCGCAGCACTCGCTTCGGGGGCTTGTTCATCGCGGCTCCGCTTGATCAGGTCGTGCCCCAGTTGTACAAGGCGCCGGGTGGTGGCGGCCATGTCATCTTGTAACGCCAGGTCGAACAGATGCGCGATCAGCCCCGCCAGCACTGGCGTTGGGGCATTCAAGAGATCTTGTAACGCCGACGTTTCGCCGGGTTCGGGGATCTCACCACGATTGCAACATTCTTCAATTGAATCAGGCACTTGCGTGATCAAGGAATCTTGTAACGCCGCCGGCTTGCCGCGACTATACCCGGGATGTGCGGCCCGCCAGGCCTGCGTGCGAGCCACATGCACCGGGTCGCGGAAGTAGTGGAGGTTCTGGGGTTGGGCCACCCATGCGGCCTGACTGGCGGCCTTGCTGGCGCGGCGGCACTCAGCGTTCGAGCAGTACCGCTGACGTCCAAGATTGCGGCGGTCGGGATCAAAAAAATCCCCGCAACACAAGCACTTACGCTGTCCCGACTTCGCCATGGCCGCTCCTGGACCGGGTCGGCAAACGCAGCCCCCTTGACCACGCGAACGCCCTCAGGCGCAGTTTGAAGAAGACGGAAATGGACCCGAAGAAGACGCGTCAAAGACGATGATTCGAAGAAGACGGATCAGGAAGAATATGCACGTTCAAACCGGAAGAATCAATGCAGATTCGGACTGGCGGCCACACCCCGATTTGTGTCTTGATGCCGAACGGCCTGATTCGGCTTTACACAGCCTTCCAGTGGCGCAGCGGCACGCAGGTTTGCAGCCGCGTGACGGCCTGATCCATCAGCGCGGGATGCAGCTCGTGGCCCAGCGATGCGGCCACGTCCAGGGTGGCATCGGCGCCCAGGGCCATCAGGCAATCGAAGCCCTCACGCACCCGTGCGACGGGCACCACCTGGTCGTTTTGCCCGTGCAACAGGTGCAGCGTGGTCAGCAGCGGCGCCTTGGCAGGCCAGACCGGGTAGCCGCCGCCAAATGCCAGCACCCGGCCCACCAGGCCATCGTGCGCGTCGCTCAAGGCCAGCGCCAGGCTTGCGCCGGCGCCAAAACCGGCCAGCGCGGTGTCGGTCTGCAAAACCCCAAAGCGCTGCTGCTGCGCGCGCACAAAGGCGGCCAGCGCTTCGACGCGGGCTGACAGGGCGCCCGAGTCTTCGCGCACGATCGCTGTGCCTGCCATGTCAGAACGCGGGCCCGTCAGCCCTTCCGGGATCAACACCGCCGCTTCGGCAAACGCATCGCCCAACCGCTGGCCCAGGCCCAGCATGTCGACGGCCGTGCCGCCTGCGTCATGCAGCAGGATAAACAAGGGCCTTGGGGCCGCTGTCGCGGACAGCAGTTCGATGGTTTCGAGTTGATTCATGGAATGTGCCGGGCTCCTTGTCCGGTGAGGTGTTGCTGAACGGCTATTGTCAGGCCCTGTGGTGCCCGGCGTCCAGTAGCGGGTGGCCAACCCATCATTGCTAAGATTCCGCACCGGCGCAATAAGCAACCAGTCCGATATTGCGCCTGAATGCACGCAAAAGCCTCCGAAAGCACACACCATGAAAATCGAAAAAAACACCGCCGTCTCCCTCCGCTACAAAGTCGCCGATGCCCAGGGCAAGCCCATCGAGGAAAGCTCAGGCCCCATGGTCTACCTGCATGGCGGCTACGGCAACACGCTGCCCAAGGTCGAGGAAGCGCTGGAGGGCAAGGAGCCCGGCTTCCAGACCGTGCTGGCCTTGCAGCCCGAAGACGCCTTCGGCCTGCGCGACGAAAGCCTGGTGCGCACCATTCCCAAAGCCGAGTTTCCGCCGGGCGTGAAGGTGGGCGGGCAGCTGGAGGGCCGGGGCGACGATGGCCGCGAGCACATCTTCAACGTCATGAAAATCAAGGGCGACAAGGTCCTGCTCGACGGCAACCACCCGCTGGCCGGCAAGGCCTTGCGCTTTACCCTGAAGGTCACCGAGGTGCGCGCCGCGTCTGAGGAAGAGATTGCGCACCGCCATGTGCATGGCGAGCACGG
>JBOGSE010000036.1:0-4469 GCA_050694895.1 bacterium
TGCTGGTGGCCAACGCGCGGCAGCTGCGCCTGATCTACGGGAGCGACCGCAAGAGTGATCGGGTGGACGCCGAGACCCTGGCCCGGCTCGGGCGGCTCGATCCCGCGCTGCTCAAGCCGATCCGTCATCGCAGCACCGAGGCCCAGGCCGATCTGGCCCAGCTGCGGGCGCGGGATGCGCTGGTCCGGACCCGCACGCTCCTCATCAATCACGTGCGCGGGGCGGTGAAAGCTTGGGGCGGGCGGCTCCTGGCGTGCTCGGCCCCGGCCTGTGGGAGCAAGGCTGGCCCCGGCGTACCGCACGAACTGCGCGCCGCGCTCGGACCGCTGCTGGAGCTCATCGCCAGGCTCACCCCTGAGATCCGCGGGATGGAACGCCAGCTCGAGCGGCTGGCCACGGCGCGCTACCCCGAGACCGCGCGGCTGCGCCAGCCCAGTGGGGTCGGGCTGCTCACCGCCCTCTGTTACGTGCTCACCCTCGAGGATCCCGGCCGCTTCCGCCAGAGCCGGGCCGTGGGGCCCTATCTCGGGCTCTGTCCGCGGCAGGACCAGTCGGGCGGCCGCGACGCGCAACTGCGGATCACCAAACGGGGCGACGCCATGCTCCGCCGACTCCTGGTGAGCGGGGCGCAGTACATCCTGGGGCCCTTTGGCCCGGAGAGTGACCTCCGGCACTGGGGACTCCGACTAGCGGCACGGGGAGGGAAGAACGCCAAGAAACGCGCGGTAGTCGCCGTGGCCCGCAAGCTCGCCACGCTGCTGCACCGCCTCTGGGTGAGCGGGGCCGTCTATCAGCCGCTCCGCGCGGCGGCCTGAGCCCGGGCCGGCACAGCCGAGACGCCGGCACTCCACCGCCCGATCGGGAGACTGCGATTGCAGCTGAGAGCCGTTGAGACCAGAGCTCGCGCATCAGATAGCAGCCCCAGGCGGATCGCCACGTGCACCGGGCGCCAGGCGCGCCCACCAGAGTGCGGATGGAAGCGAGTCGGGGAGCGCGGGCCGACGGCCGCCACGGCGGCCTTGACAGACAAACCTTCTCATGGAAGCTGCAGGCCATCAGGCCCGCGCCCGCACAAACCTACGCTTCCTTAGCGGCGCCACAGGAGCGTACCGCCCGCGCGGAGCTCTGCGACGGGTCCGGCCTGTCGGCTGCATGCGCGGGTTAGGCGGCTTCCCTACTTGCTCAGCCGGAGTGGACGGTGGAGCACAACGTATCGCTTTCTGTCTGAGCGCCGGCTGCTGTACAGAATGTCCTCAAGGTTTCTTGACGCCTCGGCCTCGTCAAGCAACAAGTCGATGAGAGTCTTTGCCTCTCTACGTGTCGGTGCCTCCCCGGCCCAGGAGAGCATCAGGTCAAAGTAAAGCCCGTGCCGAAACAGTCGTCCCGGCAGTGGGTAATGTCGCCTGTCGCGGAGCAGAATCCCGTACCGGAGATAGGGATGCACCCGCTTGTGAGTGAAGGCCTTCTCGCTGTATGTGATAGAGTCGTGTGTTGTGACGCTCCCGATCTTGGTCTCAATGACAAGGCGTGGCTTCCAGGTGTCTTCGTGGATCTGCTCGACGACAAGCAGATCGGTCTGGTAGGAAACGGTGTCGTGTCTCGCTGGCGAATGCTCTTTGTACAGCAGGATCTCGCTGGCATAAGGCAAGCGGGCACCCAGGCGCATCACGAGGTTAGGGCGCGCTCTCCTGAGGCGCGCATTGACCAGGCTCTGAACAGATTCAGCCCATTCGAGCTCGTTCATGGATGGCCGCGATCGATGATGTTAGCCATGCGAGAGAAGCCGCCTAACGCAATCGCGCATCAGCTGCGGGCGACTGGCCCCGCGGTGCACAAACCTACGGTCCTTATCGCGGCGACGCCGCCAGGCGTCGCACGAGCGCCGGCGCAGCCAGCGCCCGTCAGCTGCATGCGCTAGTTAGGCGGCCCTAGAGCGAACCGCGCTGCCCGAGTCGCGCTAGCAAGAGGGGATTTGGGCGGTCACCGCTCTCGGCTGCGACGCGCTTCCCATTCGCTCCACGATAGCACGAGCCCAAGATCCGGCTGCGGTTGGCAGTCGAGCATCGCGATGTATTCCAGAACATTCCCGTCCGGATCATCGAAGAAAACGGAAGCTGCCGGCATCCACGTAAACACGATGGGCCGGTCGATCGGCTCCCGCCTCCCTCCCAGCGGTGTCACGCCGGCCGCGCGAAGCTGCTGCGGGGCCCGAAACAAGTCGTCGAGCGCCACCTCGAATGCGGTGTGGTGCTGCATTATCGTCAAAGGCCAGGTCGACCCCAACGAATAGAGACCAAGCATCGAGCAGCCCCGCCCACCGACCCAAAGCAGGGCCCCACCCATGCCTTCGGGCGACGGTGATTGTTGGAACCCGACCCCCATGCCCAGGACGTCGCAATTGAATCGCAGAGAGCGGTCGAGATCCCGGACGCTGATGTGATCCTCGAACAACCGTTCCACAGGGGTAACAGGGCTGGCGCGCGGGGTGTCGCTTGGCCGCCAGCGGCCCGCGTTCCATTCGCGCCATGTCACAACCCCCAGGTCCGGGCGCGGCGGATCCGGTAACATGGCAATGTACTCGAGGAGATTGCCGTCGGGATCGTCGAAGAAAATGGCGGCGGCCGGCATCCATGTAAAGACGATCGGCTCGTCCACGAGTTCTCCTCGCGGATGCCGTGGAGTGCGGCGACCTTTGGGCGTTACACCGACAGCTTGCAGCCTCTCGGCGGCCCCCAAGAGATCCTCCAGCCTTACCTGAAAGGAGAGGTGGTGCTGCATCATCTGCGTCGGCCAACTCCCCAAGGTGAAGATGCCGAGCATCGACGTTCCATGGCCGCCAACCCAGAAGAAGGCGGCTGGTCGCTCTGGCTGTTCGACCCCCACCTGCAGGCCGACAACGTCCCGGTAGAATGCCACCGAGCGCCCCAGATCCCGAACGAGGATGTGAGCCTCGAACAGCCGTTTGATCGGAACTACTGCACTCATGACAGGACGCCCTTCCGCACGTAGGAACTATTAACGGATGCCCCGAGCGGCCGCGGTTTTCGCAAATCAGTACGCGAGAGCGCGGCTAAGGGTCCGCGTTTGGGTTGTACGAGCCGTGCTCATCTGATCCCGGACCGTCGCTCAATCGCTTGGACTGCGGCCGCCTAACGGAATGCGCATCAGCTGCAGGCGAGCGGGCCCGCGCCCCCACAAATCAATACTTCCACTTCCTGGCCACCCGGAGGCCGGCGCCCGCGCGGAACTCCGGCCCGCCCCGGCCTGTCGGCTGCATGCGCGGGTTAGCCAGCAGCTTCGGGAGCTTCAATAACGATCGCGATAGCGGCGGCGATCGGTCCGCTTCGCCTGTAGAAGAGATTCTGTATCCGCCCATCCGCGACAGAGTCGAAGGGCGAACCCTCTTTGCATGTCAAGAACAGCCCAGCTACGAAGTGTTGCAACGGCCAACCACCAGAGTTCTTGTCGCCTACAAGGGAGGCGAGATCTTCAAACGTCGGGCGATACCCCTTTGCTTGCTTTGCTAGAAAAGCGTGAACCAGTGTAGCTGGCACGACCCGTACACCTACCGCTACTTCGTTGGCTCCGCCGTCGGCAGCTGATACCGGCACCCGTTGTACGAACGGCAGGCCATACGGATTGTAGAACTGGTAGTAGACACGGACCTTATTCGTCGTCTCATAGTCAGTGATAGCTTTCACTTGTTCGGACTTTGCTATGAGTGCCCCGTACCTACACTCGCTCGAGAAGTTGAACTCCGCTTCAACCACTATCGACTGAGCGAGTACCTCTGGGTCTGCCAAGCGGCCGAAGCCAACCTCGTAGTCGACCTTCCCCTCCTCCTCTACCGTCCCAGTCGTGGGATAGAGTCGCTTCGACTGCAGCAGTCCCACCTTGCTACGTTCGATTTTCCCGCCACGTCGGATAAACAGGAGAACACCAACGTCCGCAATCTCCCACCTGAAATAGTGTCTCAGGCCCCCCAGGTAATGGACGTCGATCTTGACGGTCCAGTTGGAGGGGAGCACCCTAGCCGACGAGTACCGTGAAAGATGCTCAATCCATGTGAGATCTAGGGACTCCTCCGGAATGTTGGGATTGCGCGAGAGCTTCTCCGTAATTCGTTGGTTGCAGTGCCGGAACACCTCTGTCACGAATGCGAGCACATCTGCCGGGATAGGAAGCTCAGCCACGTGTGATCTCCCTCTGACTGGCTAACGGACCGCGCATCAGCTGCGGGCGCAGTGCTCGAACAACACAAGCCTACGTTCCTTTGATCCGGTACCGGAGCCACGCACCCCAGCGGAGTCGCGCGCCAGCAGCGCCCGTCAGCTGCATGCGCTAGTTCCATGAGAGAGATTGGCAAGGGCGGGCTCCGCCGTCGCTGATTGCGGAGGGCTCTTGCCCCGGACAATCAGCCCAGACTGCTTGCGCGACGAGGCCTCGCGGTTGGTCGGGGGCCGCGGACC
>JBOGSE010000037.1:0-3400 GCA_050694895.1 bacterium
GAGAGGCGTGGTCGAGCCACAGAGGGTTCCTCGCCGGTTGCGGCTTGTCCACAGCGGCTCCAGTTAGGCGACGGGCTTGGCCATCCCCTCCGTGCTCTACGCCGCCAGGAACCGTTGCATGGCGAACACCTCGTCGCGGAGGAGTATGTAGTAGACCGCTCTCCCCAGTTTGTGAGCCAGGATGGAGAGGGCTTTCGCCTTGCCATGTTTAGCCGCCATGTGCTTGAGCCAGGCCTGCGCAGCAGGATTCTGGCGGAGGAAGAGCACAGCGGCCTCGGAGAACGCCCACTTGAGATGCGCGTTGCCGATCTTCGTGCCCGAGGTCCCGGTGCGTTTGCCGGCGGACGCTGTGGCACACTTGACCAGCCGGGCGTAGGACGCAAAGTCCTGGACGGTCGGGAAGCGGCGGATGTCGTGGATCTCGTAGAGGATGACGAGGGAAAGGATCTTCCCGATGCCGGGGACGGTCCGCAGGCGGTAGAGGGTGTTGGGGTCGTGCTGCCGGGCGGTACGGAGGAGGTAGAGCTCCAGGTCTTTCAGCAGACGGTCATAGTGCTCGATGAGCGCCAGGTCGACCTCGATGCTCTTCCGCACGACGGGGTGGTCGAAGTGCTCGGGCACGGCAGCGCGATTGGCTGCGTAGGCAATGCGCTTCTCGAACGCCGGGAGGTTGTATTGGCTGGTGGTGTTCTGGATGTGGGTGAGGAGTTCAGCCCGCTTGCGCATGAGGTGCATCCGCCGCCGCAGGAGATCGCGGGTGGCGCGCATGCGCGCGGGATAGACGTAGGCCATGGGGATCAGGCCGCCGCGGAGGAGGGCGGCGATCTTATGGGCGTCAATCCGGTCGTGCTTGGCTTTGCCGCCGTGGATGGCCTTCATGTAGAGGGCGTGACCGAGGACGAAGGGAATCCCTTCCCGTTCACACAGGTCAGCGAGCCAGTACCAGGCGAACATGCACTCGGCGGCCACAGCAAGATCCTGGCGGTACGGAGCGATGACCTGGAGGAACGCTTCCGGAGTGGCCTTGAGATTCCGGTGGACCTGAACGTCTCCCGCCTGGTCGAGGATACAGACGTAGAGGGATCGGGCGTGAAGATCGACACCGCAGTAGTACCGGTGCTGTTGGGTATAGAATCTCATCGAGGTCTCCTCCTTTGAGGGTTGGTTAGCCACCGCCCAGCATACTCGTGAGTCTGCTGAGGAGGAGGCCTCAATGAGTATCAAGCGCATGGAGCCGCCCGGCGTGATCGCGCGTGCTGAAAGCGTTCGCGGCTGTGCCGGCGGCTCATGCGCAGGGCGTTAGACAGCCAGAATTGAGGACCGACCGTTCGGAGGGAATATGAGCATTGCTGCAGATGAACGGAAGTACATGGAGTTAGCAATCGAGGAAATGAGGTGCGACCCACGGAAGCACAAGGTTGGGGCCGTCGTCGTGAAGGGTGGCAAGGTCTGGAGTGCGCACGGACAGCAGGTCTGGGATTGGCACCACGCCGAGTCTGCTCTCCTTATGGAAGTTGTCCCTGCTACAGAGGATCTTAAGGGGGCGACCTTATACACGACACTGGAGCCCTGCACAACCCGTCACCATCCAAATAGGGAGTGCGCTCTGCTGATTAGGGAGCGACACGTAGGGCGGGTTGTTATCGGCATTCTCGATCCCAACCCCAGGATTTTCGGTAGGGGACGGATGCTCCTCAGAAAGCACGGCATCGAGGTCGGCGAATTTGAGGAGGACTTAAAACGAGTGATAGAAGAAGTTAACACCAACTGGATTAGGAGCGAGAAACTGAAGACATCTTATGAAGAGCTCTTCTCGGTCCTGGCCTCTGACCACGTCAATCCGGAGCTCGCTGAATACGCTGGCCCGGCAGTGCAGGGTGCCATCACCATGCGGCTCTGTCCAGACATCGCCCGCGGCTGGCTGATGTCGGAAGTGCAGATGCGCCACGACACAGCAAGGTTTCCCCTTCCTGTCACCCTGCAGGACGGCTATAAGACCTACTTCACCGATGCATACGCGACGAAGGGGTTCGATGTCGATAATCCGAAAATCATGGTGAAGCAGACTAGGCCGGTCTCGTTCACAGATTCCCCGCCGCTGAAGCTTGAAACGCAAGAGACGCTATACAGTCATGTCCAGTTCTACAAGGACATGGTAGCTCCCATAGACGAAACGCGGCGGCAACTGATCAGGAGTGCCCTTGTTGGCGAAGACCGGCAGATGCCCTTTCCTCATGCCCTGTGCCTCCACCTGGTGGTTGCTACCTACGACGACAAGCTCCTTATAACCAAGCGAGCTCCAGAGGTAGAGTACTACCCGAACACCTGGTCGTGCTCGCTCGAGGAAAACATGGCCCTGAAGGACGTCTGGCGACCCGACCATGCGGTTCTTCAGTTGGGAAAGAGAGCGCTTCTCGAAGAGCTCGGTCTAGGGGACGACGCATACCAGGATGAGAACCTGAGAATCCTCTCTGTATTCCTTGAAAGCGAGATCCTTAACGTCAGCCTGTGTGGTTTCATAAAGACCAACCTCACGGCCGATCAATTGCGTCGCATCCTTCGTGGCATGCCACGCCGAGACTACGAGTTTGTGGCCTGGGACTTTCTGAACTACGAGCCGGAGGAGCTTATTACGGAGATTCGATCTCCTTCACTGGCATATCATCCCACAACTAGGTACCGACTGCTAATGGCACTCATGCATCGTGAGGGGATGCCTAGGTTTGGGGAAAGGTGGTTCACTGCTGTTCGCTGACGCTACCCGCTTGAGTGGGCCTTGAGGAAGGGCCGGACCCTGGCTGTCTAACACTTATGAGGCCTCCTTGCGTCAAGGGGTAAAAAAATCCTTCCGGCGGGGCGGAAGACGCCGCTAAGGGATTCCTTCTGCGCCACGAGATCAGCCCTGCGGTACTGGTTTCACAGTTCCGGTGCCAGGCGGTGCCTGCACCAAACACTTATCGAGGTTCACAGCTCCTCTCTCTAGCAAGCCGGAGGGAGCTGGCGGAGGATCTCTCCGCGACCTAGAAACCCATCGGTACCCTCATGCCGGCCCAGTCAAGCGTCGGGCTGAACGCGGAGCGCTCTCCAGTTAGGCGCCGGGCTCGGGGGAGGAGCAGGTCACGCTGACTCTCTTCGGCGCATGTCGTGAGCCGGAGCGAGATGGCCATCCAATCAACGCGCGCGGGGTGCCAGGATCTCGGCCGAGGGTGGAGACGTGGTCGAGCCACATGAGGTGCTCGCCGATGCCGGTTTGTCCATGGCGGCTCCAGTTAGGCGACGGGCTTGGCCATCCCCTCCGCGCTTACGCGGCCAGGAAGCGCTGCATGTCGAACGCCTCGTTTCGGAGGAGGATGTAGAAGGCCGCTCTGCCCAGCTTGTGCGCCAGGATGGACAGGGCTTT
>JBOGSE010000038.1:0-2136 GCA_050694895.1 bacterium
GCCCTGCTGTTGGAACTGCCGGTCCGTGGCCGGTGGGAACGCGTGGGTTGCGTAGTCGATCTCGCGGGCAAGCACGAGAGGCGTGATTTGCGGAGTCTCACCGTTGAAGAGCACGATGCGGTCGAAGCGCACGTGCTCACCGGCCCATGACGCGGGGTTCTTGACCAGCGTGACCTGTGCCTCGGTGATCCGGCCCGTATCGAGACGGAACGGGCCGGTCGTGATGATCTCGCGCGGCCGGAAGCGGCGGAGCTCGTCGAGCAGGGCAGCCGCTTCTGGGTCGTCCAGGGGCCGCTTCGATTCGGCGAACGGCTTTGCGCGGTCGGCGAACGTGCCATAGACGGCCCGCGAGCGGATGTTGGTCCGCAAAACTAAACGCTCGGCCACGGAGGCCGGCGTCAGGAAACGGAACACGACGGTTTCGGTGTCCGGTGTCTCGATCGAGGCGATGTACCGCCAGATAGTGTAGCCCAGCAGATAGCCGATGTGGAAGGTGGCCGCGACATCCGCGGAGGTGAACGTGGTCCCGTCGGACCAGCGCTCGCCGCGCCGCAGCTTGACTGTGAAGGTGCGCTGGCCCATGTTCCAGGTCCAGGATGTCGCCATCATCGGCACAAACTCGGCCTGCTGCCAAAGATAAAGTGCAAGTGGCATCTCCGTGAGGTCCTGGTACAAACCCAGCCCAAGGTGGTTAGGGACGAAAGTGTTGAAGTGACCTGCCGGGGGCAGCAGATACGGCCAGGCCGACTGAAAGGCGCCACCGAGCGACGGCGCGCCGGCGGATCGTCCGACCAGGATACCCGCGATGATCACCAGCACAACGGCACGTCGCATCATCGACCTCCGTGAGTGCTGGGCGAACTCGGTCCGGACCGGGTAGAGTCATGATTGGTCTGCAATGCTCTGAGGAACACAGGCAGATAGTCATCCCATCCGCGGTAGCGGCCGGCTCGTCGGCCCTCAAGGTACGGCTCTAGACGGTCGACCCACGCCGTCAAGGTACCCAACCCCTCCCTCTCGCCGAACCGTTGCACGAGCGAAGCCGCCGCTTCTTCGTCTTCATTGTGGCGTAGATAGAGAACCTGCACGGCGCGCAGGAGGACTTCCGAGAAGGGCCAGACATCTCCCGGGTAGGACCTCCGGAAACTGTCGCTGGCGGACGTGCGTGCCATGACCTGGGCGATGATGGGCTCGAGGCCTGAGGTCCGCCGCCGGGCATGAAACTGAGGACCATGCGAGAGTTCGTGGCATGCCGTCGACCGTGTGGGCAACGCCCTGGACGCAGACGCGACGGCCTCAGGCGAGTCGGGAGGAATCAGCGGCGGCGGAAGAACCGCGTAATGGGCCTCCGGCGCATAGAGGCCGATCCAGTCGAGCCGGGGCGCCAGCGGGTTCGGCAAGACAACGAATCCCCGGCCCGTGTCTCCCCAGAAGAGTTCCAGAAATCCCGCCAGATCACGCTCGGCGAGCACACCTCTCAAGTCGTCAGCCAGCGCCTGCCAGGCCGGCGCCGTCGTCGTCCACAGGTTTGTGCGATCGACCGCGTCGCGAAAGGTTTGGAGCGAGGAGAGGAAAGCCTCATCGGTCAGTGTCCCAATCTCCTCCCACGGTTCCACCACTACCTCCGGCCGCGGTCGGAGTTCGGGCCAGGAGAGTCTCGGCAGGTGAAGCACGATGAGGAGAAAGGGCGACTCCTCAGCAACCGCAGCAATCGTGCGCACGCAGGGGTGTGCCCGCAAGTGATCGAGCTCCCGTGCGGCCGCCTCCGCCAGCGGGTGCGCCTTGTGCGGGTGCTTTACGCTGCTCCCGGTCGGGGAGGCCGGTCAGGAGGAGCGCTGCGGTGAGCAGCCGCACACGATCGTCTACGACAACGTCGAGGCCCATACGCGCCCTCCGTAAAGCCGCGAGCTTGACAATTGTGAAGTCGTGGTGCCACTGTCGCCAGAGGCCGGGGCCGCTGCCCGGTCCGAGTCCGTACTCGGTTTGAACCGAGTAGCGCGCACACGGTTCCCGCACCGCCGACGGCTGCCGCCGGCCGAAGTATCGCTCGGCCTCGTGCCCATTGTGTGCGCGGCACCTCAGCTGGATGTTATCGACCGTCGGCTCGCCGCCCGCCGCATGGGGCACCACGTGGTG
>JBOGSE010000039.1:0-5844 GCA_050694895.1 bacterium
GCCTCCAAGGGCGGGCTGCGGCTTCTGACGAGGGCGCTCGCCCTCGACCTCGGCGACCGGCGCATCCGGGTGAACGCCATCGCGCCGGGATACGTGCGCACGGCGATGACCGAAGCCAGTTATCAGGATCCGCGGCGTCGCGAGGAGCGGCTGGCGCGCACAATTCTCAAGCGGTGGGGAGCCCCGGAAGATCTGATCGGCGCCGCCATCTTCCTGGCCTCCGACGCCTCGTCATACATCACGGGACAGGAAATCGTCGTGGACGGCGGGTGGACGGCCAAGGGCCTGTAGCGTGACAATGGTGGCCGGCGCGCGCGGTTCTCGGGGCTCCAACAGCGTGTACCGCATTGGGTTCATGCAGGGCCGGCTCTCCCCACCTGTGGGAGATCGCATCCAGGCCTTCCCCTGGACGGACTGGAGGGACGAGTTCCCGGCGGCGCACTCGCTGGGGTTCACCCTGATGGAGTGGACGGTCGATGTGGCGCGTCTGCGCGAAAATCCCATCATGACGTCGGCGGGACGGGAAGAGATCCGGGCGCTGGCCGCTACCTTCGGGATCCGCGTGCGCTCACTGACCGCCGACTGTGTCATGGAGGCTCCCTTCTATAACACCACCGACCGAGAGTGGGCGGGTCGCCTCGACGACCTCAAGGGGCTGATCGACGCCTGCGCGCAGAGCGGGATCGTCTTGCTGGTCATCCCGCTCGTCGACGACGGCCGGCTGGTGAACGAGGCTCAGGAGGACGCCCTGCGGCAGGGGCTTCTGCCGTTTACGCCCACTCTGCGCGACTCCGGGGTGCGAGTGGTTTTCGAGTCCGACTTCCCTCCACAGCGGCTGCGCGAGTTCATCGACACTTTTCCGCCGGAAGTCTATGGCCTCAACTACGACACCGGCAACAGCGCGGCGCTGGGCTACGATCCGCGTGAGGAGATCGAGCGCTACGGAGCGCGGATCTGGAACGTGCACGTGAAAGACCGGCGCCGGGGAGGCACGACCGTGCCGCTCGGCACCGGCGCAGCGGACCTTCCCACCGTCTTCCGCCTGCTGGTCCGCAGCGGCTACGCCGGGGACTATATCCTCCAGACGGCGCGCGCCGCGCACGGCGATCACGCGGCGGCGCTCGGACGGTACCGGGGCATGGTGGCGTCGTGGCTGGCGGCGGCAGATGGACCTTGAGCTTGCCGGCAAGACGGCGCTGGTCACGGGGTCGTCCCGTGGATTGGGCCGCGTCATCGCCCGCGTGCTCCACGACGAGGGCGCCAGCGTGATCGTCAACGGGCGCAACCCGCAGACAGTAGAGCGTGCGGCGGCGGAGGTGGGGGAGAGGACCGCGGCGCTCGTGGCGGATCTCACCGACCCTGCGGCATGCGCGGCGCTGGTGCGCGGAGCCGAGAACCACTTTGGACGATTGGACATCGTGGTCTGCAATGTCGGCAGCGGGCGCTCGGCACCGCCCGGTCGGGAGACACCCCGCGATTGGCACGACAGCCTGAGCGTCAACCTGGCGACTGCGACCGGGATCGTGTCCGCGGCCGCGGCCGCACTCGAGCGGACCAAAGGCGCGATCGTCTGCATCTCATCGATCGCAGGGATCGAGGCCCTCGGTGCCCCGGTCACCTACTCCGCCGCGAAAGCCGCGCTCAATGCCTACGTGCGGGGGATCGCTCGACCGCTGGCGCGGCGCGGGATTCGCATCAATGCCATTGCGCCGGGGAACCTGCTCTTTGAGGGATCGGTGTGGGACCGCCGGCTGCGCGAGAATCCCGGTCCGGTGGAGCAGATGCTGCACCGGGAGGTGGCCCTGGAGCGCCTCGGCCGGCCGGAGGAAATTGCGTGGTTTGCCGCGTTCCTGGCGTCGCCACGTGCATCCTTTGCCACCGGCGCCATCTTCATCGTCGACGGCGGTCAGGTGCGATCGTGACGGGAGCGCCGCGGGCGCCGGACGTGTTCGACCTCACCGGCCGCGTTGCCGTGATCACCGGAGCCGCGGGACTGCTTGGGCCCGAGCATGGGGCGGCGGTGGCGGCCCGCGGCGCGGTGGCGGTGATCAGCGACATCGATCTCCAGCGCGCGCAGCACGCCGCCGACGCCTTGCGGACGCGGTTTGGCCAAGACCGCGTCGATGCCCTCTATCTGGACGTGACCGACCGTGACTCGATTCACACGGCGCGCGATGAGATCCTCGAACGCCACGGCCGGATCGACATCTTGATCAACAACGCGGCCCGCGATCCCAAAGTGGACGAAGACGGCTTGAACACGACCGCGCGGCTGGAGACCTTTCCGCTCGAGGAGTGGAATACCGAGATCGCGGTGGGGCTGACGGGGGCCTTTCTGTGCGCCCAGGTCTTCGGCACGTGGATGGCGAACCACGGGGGCGGTGTGATCCTCAATATCGCGTCAGACCTCTCCGTGCTCGCCCCGGACCAACGGTTGTACCGCCAGGAGGGTCGTGCGGACGCGGAGCAGCCGGTCAAACCCGTGACGTATTCGGTGATCAAGGCGGGGCTGGTTGGCCTCACCCGGTATCTCGCCACGTACTGGGCTGGCCACAAGGTCCGCGTCAACGCGCTGTCTCCCGGGGGCGTGTATGCGGGTCAGCCGGACGAATTCGTGCGCCGCCTGACCAACCTGATTCCGATGGGGCGCATGGCCGCCCGCGACGAGTACTGGGGTGCCGTGCAGTTCCTTGTGTCAGACGCGTCCAGGTATATGACCGGCCAGAACATCATGATCGAGGGAGGCCGGAGCGTCTGGTGATGGCGCGATCGTCATACTTCGACGGCAAGAACATTCTCGTGACCGGGGGAACGGGGTCGTTTGGACGCCACTTTGTCCGCACCGTGCTGCAACGGTACAAGCCGCAGAGGCTGATTGTCTATTCGCGGGACGAGCTGAAGCAGCACGAGATGCAGCTCGAGCTCGATTCGCCGGCCATGCGCTACTTCATCGGCGATGTCAGGGATGTCGACCGGCTACGGATGGCCATGCGCGGTGTCGACATCGTCGTCCACACGGCGGCCCTCAAGCAGATCCCTGCCGCCGAATACAACCCAATGGAGTGTATCAAGACGAACATCAACGGCGCGCAGAACGTCATCGACGCGGTGATCGCGAACGAAGTCGAGAAGGTCATCGCGCTGTCGACCGACAAGGCGGCGAACCCGATCAACCTGTACGGCGCCACGAAGCTCGCGTCGGACAAGCTCTTCGTCGCGGCCAACAACATCGCGGGTGGCCACCGCACGCGCTTCGCCGTCGTGCGTTACGGCAACGTTGTGGGCTCCCGCGGCTCCGTCGTCCCATTGTTCCGGGGGTTGATCCGGGAGGGCGCGAAGGAGCTGCCGATCACCGACCCGCGGGCAACGCGCTTCTGGATTACGCTGCAGCAGGGTGTCGACTTCGTCATGGAATGCTTTCAGCGGATGCGCGGGGGAGAGCTCTTCGCCCCGAAGATCCCCTCGATGCGCGTTGTTGATCTGGCGGAGGCGATGGCGCCCGGATTGCCGACGCGCGTCATCGGCATGCGCCCCGGCGAAAAGCTGCACGAAATCGTGTGCTCAAAAGACGACTCGCACTTGACGCTGGAGTTTCGCACGCACTATGTGATCAAGCCCGCCATCACGTTCCTACAGCCGGTGGACTATGCCAGCGACGGGCTGGGCGAGAAGGGCACGGCAGTCCCGGACGGCTTCGAATACAGCTCTGGGGCCAATCCCCACTTCCTCACGGTCGAGGAGCTCCGGCGGCTCAACGAGACCGTGACGTAGCGCCGCCAGCGCGGTGCGGGGTTGCACATGCGGATGATCCCCTACGCGCACCAGGATGTCGACGAGGCCGATGTGCAGGCGGTGGTCGATGTCCTCCGGTCGGACTGGATCACCCAGGGCCCGTCGGTGGGACGCTTCGAGCGGACCGTGGCCGACTACTGCGGCGCACGGTACGCGCTGGCGGCCATCAACGGCACCGCGGCGCTGCACCTCGCCTGCCGGGCCATTGGCCTTGGACCCGGGGATGTCCTTTGGACCTCGCCCATCACGTTCATCGCCTCGGCCAACTGCGCCCGCATGTGCGGCGCGGAGGTCGATTTCGTGGACATCGATCCACGGACCTACAATATGTCGGTGGAGGCCTTGGAGCAGAAGCTGCGCGCCGCCGCCGCCCGCGGCCGACTGCCGAAGGCCATCATGCCCGTGCACCTCGCGGGCCAGCCCTGCGAGATGGAACCGATCGGCCGCCTGGCGCGGCACTACGGTGCCGCCGTCATCGAAGACGCGGCCCATGCCCTGGGTGCGCGATACCGCGGTGCGCCGGTCGGCGCCTGCGACCACGCGGACATCGCGGTGTTCAGCTTTCATCCCGTGAAGTCCATCACGACCGGCGAGGGAGGCATGGTTGTCACCCAGCGGCAGGACCTCTTCGATGCCGCGGTGCTGCTGCGCAGTCACGGGATGACGCGCGACCTCACGCGAATGGACGGTGACTCCGAGGGCCCCTGGTATTACGAGCAACTCGACCTGGGCTACAACTACAGGCTGCCGGACATCCTGGCTGTACTGGGCACCAGCCAGATGCGGCGGCTGGACGAGTTCGTGGCCCGGCGGCGGGCCCTGGTTGCCCGGTACGGCGACCGGCTCGCCCGCTTGCCCATAACGCTTCCGTGGCAGCATCCAGACGCGGCCTCGGCCTGGCACCTGTATGTCATTCAGCTGCAGCTCGACCGGATCAGCAAGAGCCGGCGGGAGGTCGTCGAGGCGTTGCACGCCGCCGGTATCGGCGCAAACGTCCACTACATCCCGGTGCATACGCAGCCATACTACCGGCGGCTCGGCTTCAGCCGCGGAGACTTCCCTCACGCGGAGGCCTACTACGCCCGGGCGGTCACGCTTCCCCTCTTTGCCCGTCTGGCCGAAGAAGATCAGGATCGTGTCATCGCCGCGCTGGATGGGATTCTCGCATGAAGACCGCGGCGATCATCCAGGCCCGGATGGGCTCCACCCGGCTGCCGGGGAAGGTCATGCGGCCGCTAGCCGGGCGGCCGGTTCTGGCACGCGTCATCGAGCGCGTGCGCGCCTGTTCGCTGGTGGATGAAGTCGTGGTGGCGACCACAACGCTTCCACGCGATGACGTCATTGTCGAGGCCGCGGCCAGCCTGGGCGTGCGGACACACCGCGGCAGTGACGACGATGTGCTTTCGCGCGTCTACCAGGCTGCCCGGGGAGCGGAGGTGGTCGTGCGGGTGACGGCCGACTGTCCGCTCTTCGATCCCGGCCTGCTCGAGCAGATGCTCATCCGCTTCCATGAGGGCCGCACCGCCGCCGCTGGCATCGACTGCCTGAGCAACACGATCGTGAGAACCTACCCCCGTGGCCTGGACGCGGAGATCGTCACGTTCGACGCGCTGGAGCGCGCCTGCGAGCAGGCGGTCGATCCCTACGAGCGGGAGCATGTGACGCCGTACATCTACCGGCATCCCGAGCTGTTCCGTATCGAGGCGTTCACCGGCGAGCGCGACCTTTCGCATCTCCGATGGACGCTGGACACCGAAGAAGACTACCGCTTTCTGACCGAGGTTCACGCCGCCCTCGCGGCGTCGAACGCGGTGTTTCCGATGCAGGCCGTGCTTGACCTGCTGGCCCGCAGGCCTGATCTGGTCCACACCGAAGAACGGGCCGCGTCCGGCCACAGCGGCGCGGTGACGTGAGCCCTGACCCGCAGAGCCGCGCACGCGCGGTGGCGCATGCGCGCGACCCGGTCATGCTCGTCCGTGTGGATGCGGGCGAGTCGCTGGGCTTTGGTCACGCGATGCGCTGCCTGGCTCTCGCGCAGGCGTGGCGCGATCG
>JBOGSE010000040.1:0-10907 GCA_050694895.1 bacterium
GTGCCAATCTCGTCCGCCGGTTGCTCGGTGACGGACACGAAGTGCGAGTGCTGTTACGAACCGAGAGTAGCGCTGCAGCGATGGAGGCTCTCCAGGTCGAGCGCGTGTTCGGCGATCTGCGGGACCTAGATGCCACCCGGGCCGCCGTTTGTGGCTGCAGGCGGGTCTATCACTGTGCCGCTAAGGTCTCGACCATTGATGGGGAAGCACGGCACCAGCGCGAGATCTACGATTGCAACGTCGTTGCTACACAGCACCTCCTGCGGGCCGCGCGTGAAGCCGGGGTTACCCGCGTGGTGGTCACCGGGTCCTTCAGCGCGGTCGGCTACAAGCCCGATCAACCCTCCGCGCCCAGCGATGAGGCGATGCCGTTCTATCCCTTCGAGCGCTCCATGCCTTATGAGCGCTCCAAGGTCCTGGTCGAGCACGAGTGCCTAAAGGCCGCCATCGAAGGGCTCGATGTGGTCATCGCCACCTCTTGCGCGATCGTCGGCGGGAATGATTTTCTCCCCTCGCGCTTGGGCCGCACGGTGTGCGATTGCGCCAATGGGAAACTACGCGCCTACATCCGCGGCGGCTTCGAGTTTGTGGCGGTTCGCGACATTGTGGAGGGTCATCTGCTCTGCATGGAGAAGGGCCGGACGGGCCACAAGTATATCTTTAGCACCGAGTTTCTGATGCTCGACGACCTGCTCGACCTGGTCGAGGAGGCCTCGGGCGTAGTGAGCCCACGCCGCCGCCTCCCCGCCCCTGTGATGCTGGCGGCATCCGAAGTAACGAGCTTTTTCCTGAGCCGTCTTTATCCGACCTTCCCCCAGCGCCTGACGCCCGGCGCCATCCGCCTCCTGCGCAAATGCCGGCGTGCCGATCTCACCAAGGCCAGGACCGAGCTGGGCTACCGGCCGACCAGCATCCGTGAGGCGGTGCAGGAGGCCTATGCTTTCCACTACGCGCGCGGGGCCATCACTCATCCGGCGGCGCGCCAACCCAGCGTGCGTGGTCCTAGCGAAGACACCGCGCCGCCCGTTAGCATGGCCTGCCCTCAGAGGTGAGCCCAGGGCGATGAACGAGCCATACGAACAAACCAAACTAAGGCCCCCGAGCTTTGCGGCGGCCCGGAACGCCCGCCAGAAGGCCCGCACGGCGGGGTTGGACCCGAACTACTGGTACCCCGTGGAGCTGGATAAGCACCTAAAGGCGGGTCACGTGACCGAGGTGGTCTTTTGGAAGCGATCCATCGCCCTCTTCCGCGGCCGAGACGGAGACCTGCGGGCAATCGAGAACCGCTGTGCGCATCGCCAGTTGAAGCTGTCGCTCGGCGGGGTGGAGGGTTGTAACCTGGTGTGTGCCTATCACGGCTGGACCTATGACGGCGAGGGGCGCGTGGTCCGCATTCCCCATGATCTCTTCGGTCGGCGGATGCCGAACCTCCGCGTCCGGAGCTTCCCCCTGCGGGTGCGCTACGGGCTGATATGGCTGTTCCCGGGCGACCCCACTCTCGCGGAGCGGCGCACGATCCCCGAGATCCCGGAGCTCGAAGGACCGGATCGGTGGGCATGCCGACCGCTCAGCTTCACCTGGAAGGCCCACCATTCCATGATCATCGACAACGTCAGCGATTTCACCCATGCGCACCTGCACCGCAAGTACCGGCCCTTTGGCGATGCCAAGCTGGTGCGCTGTGAAACGGTGGGCGACAGCGTGCACGTCGCCTACGACACCGAGGTCGGGCGGGGCCGCATCTCCGGACTGTTCGTGGACCGCGAGCGGATCGATACCAACCACATGCGGCTCTGCTACGAATACCCCTACCAATGGTCCAATACCGACGACCAGATCAAGCACTGGCTGTTTGTCCTACCCATCGACGAGCGCACCACACGAACGTTCTTTCTGTTTTATTTCAAATCCTTCAAGGTCCCGCTGACCTCGATGCCGATCCCGCGCCGCGCCATGGATCTGGTGCTCGCGGTCGCGAATCATCGGTTGATCGCGCCCTTGTTGAACCAGGATCGCGTGGCCGTGGAGGCAGAGCAGCAGGGCTACGAAGCCCATTGGGATGCCCCCCTCGCGGAGCTGAATCCAGCCGTTCGAGCCTTCCAGGAAGTCACCATCCGCAAGTGGCAGGCGTATCTGGACAGCCTGAAAGCGGATGCGGCCGAACCGCAGCGAGCTTCGTAGACCAAAGCGCGGGGAACACGAGATGACCGCTCCAATTCCCACCGTCAGCTTCCAGGATCTGACTACGGCGCTCGGTGGCGTCGCAGGCTATACGGGCGAGATCTGCGTCTACCTGGCCTTCGCGCTCACCACCGGCTACGATTCGCCCCTGCCCTACCTGCTCCCGGCCTGGCTCACCGCGCTCCTGGTCCATCGGGCCCGGCGCGACGAGTGCCGCTGCGCGGCTAAGTACGGTGAGATCTGGACGCAGTCCATGCGCCGGGCCCGCTTTCGCATGCTTCCCTTCGTCTACTGAACGATGGAGCCGCGAGCCCATTCGATCACGGCCCCGCCAACTAGGCCGATCCCGCGCATCCGCGGCGGCGTACCGATCCTGGGCCAGGCCCTGGCCTTCCAGCGTGACCCTTTGGGCCTGCTCCTGCCGGCCTGGCGCGAGCACGGCGCGCTATTCCAGTTCCGGCTTGGAGGACGCGACTTTGTCCTCTTTGCCGGGCCCGAGGCTCACGACGCCTACTTTCACGCCCCCGACGATCAGCTGAGCGCGCGGGAGGGATACCGGTTCACGATCCCCATCTTCGGTCAGGGCGTCGCCTACGATGTCCTGCCCGAGCGCATGGCCGAGCAGCTCGGCTTCCTCGCCCCGCTGCTCAAGGGCGCGGCCATGCAGAGCTATGCCAGGCTCATGCACGCGGAGATCGACGACTACACCCGGCTCTGGGGACCGGAGGGGGAGCTCGATCTCCCCACGCTCACCAACGAGCTGACCGTGAACATCGCCAGTCGCTGCCTGCTGGGCGCCGATATCCGCGCCAATCTCCACACGGAATTTGCGCGGCTCTATCACGATCTGGAGGGAGGCATCAACACCCTGGGGTTCTTCCTCCCGCGGCTACCGACACGGGCCCATCGGCGGCGGGACCGGGCCCGGCGCGAGGTCGCCGCGCTCATGAGCCGGATCCTGGTGGAACGGCGGCGGAGCGGCAGCCGCCCTGAGGACTTTATGCAGGCCCTGCTCGAGGCGCGCTATGGGGATGGATGCGTCCTCAGCGATGAGGAGATCACGGGGCTCTTGCTCACTGCGCTTTTCGCCGGCCAGCACACGAGCGCCGTGCTCGCAGCCTGGGTCGGGATCGAGCTGCTGCAGCACCGAGAGTACCTCGCCCAGGTGCTGGCCGAGATAGAGATCGTGTATGGCCGTGGCGAGGGCTTGAGCCTCGACACGCTCAAAGTGCAGAGCGTCCTCGAACGCGCGGTCCGGGAGGGCGAGCGCCTGCACCCGCCGCTTATCGTCCTGGTGCGCAAGGTCCTGCGCGCCTTCGAGTACCAGGAGTTTCACATCTCGGCCGGTACCATGGCCATGGTCTCGCCGCTACTCTCTCACCGCCTGCCCACGGTGTTCAAGGACCCCGAGCGCTACGACCCCGATCGTTTCGCCATGCCCCGTGAGGAGCACAAGCAGGCGGCCCACGCGTTGATCGGCTTCGGCGGGGGGCGCCACCGGTGTCTCGGGATGCACTTCGCCTACATGCAGATAGAGGCCCTGTGGAGCGTGCTCCTCTCGCGCTTCGAGTGGGATCTCCTTTCACCACCGCCCGCACCGGACTATGGCAGCTGGGTGACTGGGCCGCGTGCCCCGTGCCGGGTACGCTACCGGCGCCGTTCCGGTTCGCTCGGTAGTCGCCTGTGAGCGCCCGCCCCGACCGGCACTACAATGTCGCGGTGGTGGGGGCGGGACCGGTCGGCGCGGTCGCGGCTCTGGCGCACGCGCGCCGCGGGGCGCGCGTGGTCCTCATCGAGGCCAATCCCAAAGCGGCCTTGCGCTTGGCCGGGGAGTGGCTCCACCCCTCGGCCATCGAGGTCGTGCGCCGGCTCGGTATCGATCTACGGGCCGCCATCCCGGAGCACGGCGACGGCCAGGGCTTCGTGGTCTTGCCCGATGACGGCTCGGCCCCGTGCCTGCTGCCCTATGCCGAGGGGGCGCGCGGTTTCAGCTGCGAGCACAGCCGGCTCGTCGAGACGCTGCGCGCGGCCGCTTGCGCCGACCCCAACGTGACCTATTTGGCCCCGGCGCGGGTGCGCCAGATCGAGGGCCAGCGCTTGTGTTATGTCCAGCGGGGCGAGGCCGACGTGGGCTTTGTCACCGCCGACCGCGTCGTGGGTGCCGATGGCCGCTGCTCCATTGTCCGCACCACGCTGGGTCTGCCCGTCGATCACACCGCCTGCTCGCGCATGGTCGGCATGCGGCTGCGCAACGTGGAGCTCCCCTACGAGGGCTATGGGCATGTGATTTTGGGTGGCCCCGGTCCGATCCTCGCCTACCGAATGGCCCCCCGCGAGGTGCGCCTCATACTCGATGTGCCCCTGCATTGCCGGGGGCGCGATCGGCGCGCGGCCTATCTCTGGGATGGCTACGCGGCGGTGCTGCCGAGCAGTCTGCGCCCGCAGTTTCACGAGGCCCTCCTGGCCGAGGAATTTCAAGGCGCTACCAACGAGATCAGGGCGCGCAGCGAATACGGCCGCGACAGTCTGTTTTTGGTCGGTGATGCCGTCGGCCACTACCACCCCCTGACCGCGGTGGGGATGACACTCGGCTTCGGCGATGCCCTGTGCCTCGCCGACTGTGAGGGGTTGGCAGAGTACGCGTCTCGGCGGCGGCGTGCGACACAGGTGGCGGAGCTACTGGCCGTCGCGCTCTATCAGGCCTTTTCCGAGGGCAGCGATGCGGCCGTCGCGACGCGCCGGGGGATCTACCGCATGTGGCGCAGGAGTTCCGCCGAGCGCGCCCGCACGATGCGCTACCTGGCCTGCCAGGATGCCCGGATCGGCTCTTTTGTAGGGTCGTTCGTCCGTACCATCGCCCAGGCTCTGGTGGGGCTCAGCGCCGAGGCGCTGCAGAGCGGGCAGTGGCGTCATAGCGGCCGGGTGAGCCGCACCATCGCGGGACGCTTGCATTGGTACGTGGGCGGGATCCTGGCCCGCCGGGCTTGGGCGCTTCCGCCCGCGGGGCAGCCCGGAGAACCGGTGCCCGCGCGGCACACCGGACCTCCAGCAGCAGACAAAGAAGCGAACGGCGATGCCGAGTCTGGTCCGGCCTTGAGGCGTGCGGTCGCGGCGCTGCTCCGGCGGCAGTCCGCGACCGGCGCCTGGGAAGGCGAAGTCGTCTGGTGCCCGATGCTGGCTGCACAATATGTGCTCATGTGCCACGTGACCGACACGGGGATCGCCGGCGTGCGCAAGGAGTCCCTCCTGCTGCATTTCCGCCGCACCCGACTCACCTCGGGGCTCTGGGGCGTGCACCCCCACGCAGCGCCCTCCCTCTTTGTGACCACCCTGGTCTACATTGCCGCGCGCCTGCTGGGCCTGGGCAAAGAGGATCCGCTGCTGGCCCCCGCCGCCCGGTTCATCGCGGCCGAAGGCGGGGTCGGTGCCATCCCGAGCTGGGGCAAGTTCTGGCTCGCCCTGCTGAACCTCTATGACTGGGAGGGCTTGAACCCGCTGCTGCCTGAGCTCTGGCGCCTGCCGCGCTGGTTGCCGCTGCACCCGAGCCGATTCTATTGCCACACTCGGCTCATCTACCTGGCGATGACCGTGATCCACGCCTCCCGCTATCAGGCTTCCTGCACCCCCGTGCTCACGGCCCTGCGCGAGGAGCTGTACCCCAGGGGTTACGGACAAACCGACTTTCGCGGGTGCCGGAACGCCTTGCGGCCGGGGGACCTGTACGCACCGCCAGGTCGGCTGCTGCGCGCCTTCTATGCCCTGAGCGCCCTCATCGAGCCCCGGCACGACGCGACAGTGCGGGGGGCGGTCCTCGAGCGGCTGCGCGAGCACATCCGCTGGGAGTTGCGCACCACGGACTACACCAGTATCTCGCCGGTGAGCGGGCTATTGAACCTCATCGCGCTTTGGATCCACGATCCCGTAGACCCCGATCTACGCCGCGCCTTAGAGCGCTTCGAGGGTTGGATCTGGGAGGATGCAGAGGAGGGCACCCGCGTCACCGGGGCGCGCAGCGCCTCGTGGGATACGGCCTTCGCCGTGCAGGCGCTCTGCGCCGCCGGGGTGCCGCCGGGGGCCATCGCACGGGGGCGGGAGTTTGTCGCGACCCAGCAGATCCGGCAGAGCTTCGAGGGCTTTGCCGAGAACTTCCGCATCGATCCCAAGGGGGGCTGGTGCTTCGCTGGGGTGTGGCACGGCTGGCCGGTGAGCGATTGCACGGCCGAGGCGGTGCTGGCGTTGCTCGCTGCGCCTCGGTCCCCAGCCGATACCGAGGCTCTTTGCGACGGCGCGGCCTTCATGCTCCGCTGCCAGAACCCCGACGGCGGCTTCGGGAGCTACGAGGCGAGCGGCTCGCGTTGGGGACTCGAATGGCTGAACCCCGCGGAGATGTTCGCCGACTCCATGACCGACCGCTCCTGGGTCGAATGTACTGCCTCCTGCATCGCCGCCCTCGCCGCGGTTCGCGAACGGTGTTGGGGCGCCGGCGCGCAACCGCTCGACCGCGCGATCGAGCGCGCCGCGCGCTGGCTCGCCACCCGCCAGCGGCCCGATGGGGCCTGGGCGGGGGCCTGGGGGGTGTATCTCATCTACGGCACTCTGTTTGGCGTGCGCGGCCTGCTCGCTGCCGGCACACCCCTCTCTCATCCGGCTATCCGCAAGGCCTGCCGCTGGCTCCTGGTGCGGCAGCGGCCGGATGGCGGTTGGGGGGAGCATTATTCGGGCTGTTTTACCGGTGTCTATACCGAACACCGCGAGAGCCAGGTGATCCAGACCGCCTGGGCCCTGCTGAGCCTGCTCGAGGCCCATGACCCTGACTGGCCGGCCATCCAGCGGGGAGCGCGTTACCTCTTGGAGAGGCAGGAGGCCAACGGGGAGTGGCCGGCGCAAGACATGGTCGGGGTATTTTTCAGGACCGCGCTCTTGGATTACACCCTGTACCGCTGTTACTTCCCGCTGTGGGCTTTGGGTCTCTACGAGCGCCGGCGCGCAGAGCGGGCAGCGTTCCTGCCGGGGGCCGTGCTCCGCTCGCGCGCGGGGGCGCAAAGCGGGGGAACCGTTACCCAGGTTCATCCCGTGGCGTCTAACTAGGCTCGTTTCACCTTATCGTAAGCGTCCATAAAGACACCCTCTGCCCGGTATTTCTTCCGGACCGCGTCGTATAGAGCACAGTCGAACATCCGGCGGTACTCGGCGCGCGTCAGCTCGGTCACGGCGTAAAGACACTGGTAGCCGCGATGCGCCATAACGAAGTCCTGCATCGTGCGGACGGCGCGGCGGGAATCATAGGGCTCGCCTCGCAGAACGGCCGCGGGGACGCCGTAGGCGCCGACATCCACGTACATCTCATAGTCCGAAACGCGCGCGGATGTTTCAAGGATCCCTGTGGCTCGGTGCGCAAGGTCCGGTGCGGACAAAGCCATAGGGGGTAACATTCGAAGGTGGCATGGAAAACTCGATCGTTTCCCCCAGATAGGTTATGGGCACCAAGATGTCCTGGCACACATGGCGGTCTTCGTAGTAGGCCCGGCTCCGCTCGCCCTGGGTCAATTTGAGGAAAGCGACCTTCGGCGGCATCATCCACCCGAGCAGGTAGCGAAACAAGGGATGGTTGCCGAAGGGGATGATGAGCTCCCCTTCCCAGAACAGACTACGCGTGTGGCGATGGTGATACTCCCGAGGGGGAGATACTCCTCGCCGCTGCCCCGCTCCAGGAACGACTCACAGTGTTTGTAGAACCAGGGTTTGAACCACCAGCCGATGGCGTTGACCTTGGCCCGATCCGGCGGCCTGTCCACGGCTCACATGCGTTCACATCTCGCACGCCGAGAACAGGCCCCTACTACCTATCGTGTAGTACAGTTTACCCGGCTTGAGGAGAAAAAAGCGCTACGCTTACGAGCGGAATAGATAAAGGCTGGAAATTCCGCTGTGGCTTGGGTACATTCTTCTCCGACGCTAATCCCTTCGTGATGAGCTTACTGAACTAAAACGACTTAATAATCTTTACCTTTTAGGCCAAGGCCTTGCAGCTTTACGCCTCCTTAATCGAAGCCCTAGCCGCGGACAGCGGTGGGTAAGCACCTTTGCCTTAAGCCACCGCACCTGCGGCCACTGGGCTTGTTGATCTACGGTCTTCCGAATTTTTGCTTCGCGATTGTTGCATTCCCCCTCGCCCTCTACGTAGTCCCGTTCTATAGCGAGGAAATGGGCTTGCCCCTTGAAGAGGTGGGGCTCGCGCTGGCGGCATCGCGGGTGCTGGACACGATAACGGATCCCTTGATCGGTGAGCTCAGTGACCGCACCCGATCCCGCTGGGGACGACGCAAACCCTGGGTCGCACTGGGCGCCCCTTTGTTTATGCTCTCGGCCTGGATGGTATTCGTTCCGGGGCAGAACGCGAGCTTTCACTACTTGTTGATCTGGAGTTGTCTCCTTTACCTTAGTTTTACTCTGGCGGATCTTCCTTATCGCGCGTGGGGGGCCGAATTAACGGACGACTATGGGGAACGATCGCGAGTCACCGCGTGGCGCGAGGCTTGCGGCTTCGCCGGCCAGATCGGCTTTGTGATCGTATTGCTTTCGCTCCAGCAGCAGGGTTACCTGGCGCTCAATACCCCGCTGTGGTTTGTGGCGATCACTGTTCTGTTTTTGCTCCCCCCGTTGTTGGGGATGCTGCTCTGGCGCATTCCGGAGGCGCCGGTGGAGCGCTTACCTACGTCCGATATAGGCCACTGGCGAGGACTTGCCCTGCTGTTACGCAACCCGGCTTTGCTGTCGGTGCTCTCGGCTTCTCTGCTGTTTGTCTCCGGTTTGATCGCCCAAGCCTCTCTGCATCTGCTGGTCATGACCCACGTCGTGGGAGGCAGGGAGCTCTTTCCCATCATGCTGCTGTTGGAGAGCATCGCCACCCTGAGCGCTATTCCCGTTTGGATTAAGATCGCCGATCACCTAGGCAAGCACCGTGCGCTCGCGCTCGCCGCACTCTGGGTTGGCGGGTGGAGTCTATGGCTTCCTCTGTGCGGGCCGGGCGACGCTTGGCTACTGGTTGTCCTTCTCGTGACACGGGGGGCGGGCTTTGCCAGCATTCTGTTTTTAGCCAATTCCATGGCCGCCGATGTCGTCGACTATGACACCGTGCAGTCGGGACGACAGCGCACGGGATTGTTCTTCGCCGCCTGGGCGATGGTCACCAAACTGGCGATTGCGCTGGGGATAGGATTGGGCACCCTAATCCCGGCGAGTTTCGGATTCGAGCCTGCCGCGGCCTCCCATAGCGAGGCGGCGTTGAATGCCTTGATGGCTACCTATGGCTGGTTGCCAGGTGCCCTGATGACGCTAGGCGCTGCGGTGCTTTGGCGATTCCCCATTACCCACGAAAGGCAAAAACAGTTGCGCGCCGAGATCGCAGCGCGGCGTCGCCCCCCGCGCTAAGAAACCAAGATAGACTCGTTCCAGCCGTCGAGGACAATGCAACGCCGCGGGATCGTCTCTACCGTGAGGGTCTTAGAAGGTGATTTTGTCTATTGACAAGAGCGGGCCTCATAGCGGTTAGGCGCGTAACGCAGTAATGAACTCATCGGGTGATATACCGGCTTGTTTGAGAATGCCGACCAGAGTACCCGCCTTCAGCTCCCGGTGGTTTGGCACAACACAACCGGATGATCCTCTGCGAAAAACAATGTGACTGCCACGCTGCCGTACAACGGTAAAACCTAACCGTTTCAATACGCGTACCGCCTCTGCGCCCGAAACAACGGGCATTTTAGGCATGTTCAGCTACGTGAAAGGTCGTCAGCAGTGGACGGGCCGTGACGGTCAGCGGGAATTCTTCGAGGTAAAGCTCGGTGGCCTCACGTAAATTGGCCAAGGCTTCTTCGACCGTCTCGCCTTGCGTTGTTGTCCCAGTTTCAGGATTGAAGGCGACATACCCACCTTCAGGTGCTGGAGTCAAGACTGCGGAAAGTTCCATGATTTATTCCTTATCTTAAAGGTGATGGGGATTTTACAGCGGCCTATACATTATGACTTCCGCGAAGCGAGGCTGACCCCCGATTGTGACGCGGGTTAGCCTGGATATGGCCAGGGCCGCATAACGAACACGTGGTCATTAGTAGCTAACCGGGAGGTCAGCTATGAAACACTCTAGTGTAGTGCTTCGTTTTTCTTGGAACTTAAGCGGCGATTGGCGCGAATGACTTTCTGCAGAATGTCATTGGCCGTGGCTGTCCAGACGAACGGCTTGGGGTGGTAGTTATGCATGGCGATATATTCCTTGATGGCGCTGATAAGTTCTGGGACGCTGCGAAATACGCCACGGCGCAGGCGTTCTGTGGTGATGTCGCGAAAGAATCGTTCAACCATATTGAGCCAAGAGGCCGAGGTCGGCGTGAAATGTACCTGGAAGCGCGGATGTTTTGCGAGCCACCCCCGGACCTTGGGATGCTTATGGGTGGCGTAGTTGTCGCAAATCAGATGCAGTGCTTTGTCCTTGGGGGTTTCCCGGTCAATCTGGCGCAAGAAGGTGAGCCATTCGTGGTGACGGTGACGATGGTCGCAGCGAGCAATGACCGAGCCGTCGAGCGCGTTCAGTGCGGCAAACAGGGTCGTGGTGCCATGACGCTTGTAGTCGTGGGTCAGCGTTCCCGCACGGCCCTTCTTCAACGGCAACCCAGGCTGGGTTCGGTCCAGGGCCTGAACCTGACTCTTCTCATCACAACACAGCACCA
>JBOGSE010000041.1:0-2083 GCA_050694895.1 bacterium
GAATGGGGAACGGCGACGCGGTGATGGTGGCGGTCGCTTCGAACTCGGGCACCGCCCCGAGTGTCTCAGCGGTGCCCGAGAAAGTGCATCGCTGGCCTTCGCCGCCTCCGGTGTGGGTGACGGCAACCCCCAGGGTTCCCGCCAGGGCAGCGACCGCTCCCAGCAGTGTCAACAAGGATGCGAACACAACGACGAAGAGGTAGACGGCGTAGGGCCGCCGGCCTCGGACGTCGGCGGCGTCAGGTCTGACGAGGAAGACGACGATCCCGACAAGGACAGCGAGGATCAGCGCGCCGCCGAGGATCTCGAGGAAGAAGAAGAGCCCAGGTAAAGGTTTACCGGGTCCTTGCATTCGCATGATCCCCGGGTAGCCTGCGTGGTGTACGGGGCGCGCCTGGGGAGACGGACCGTGCGAGCAGGGAGTCTCCGTGGCGCTGATCCGCAGGCGCGACAGCGAGCGTCCTTCCTATGATGATCTTGTCCGCGAGAACACTCGTCTTCGTACCGACAACGCCAGCTTGAGAAGCCGGATCCGTGAGCTTGAACACAAGGTCGAAGAACTCGCGCGCGCAGCCAAGCGACAGTCGGCTCCGTTCTCCAAGAACAAACCCACTCCGAGCCCGAAGCCCTCGGGACGCAAGGCGGGCAAGGACTACGGCCAGCGCGCCGCCCGTGCGGTCCCGGGGCGCATCGACCGTGTGATCGACGCTCCGCTTCCCGAGGTGTGTCCGGATTGTGAAGGCGAGCTCGTCGCCGAGCGCGTGGCCGTCCAGTATCAGGTGGAGATCCCCAAACCCACCCCCGTCCACACTCGCTTTGACGTCGCGGTCGGACGCTGCATGAACTGCGGGCGTCGGGTGCAGGGCCGCCACGCCGAGCAGACCTCGGATGCGCTGGGTGCGGCCAGCGTTCAGATCGGTGCGCACGCCCAGGCGCTTGCGAGCTTCATCAACAAGGGCCTCGGGGTTCCCCATGAGAAGACCGCGGCCATCCTCGGCGCCGCGACCGGGGTGGATATCTCGCCCGCGACCGTCGTGCGCGCCACGCACCGGGCCGCCGCCGTGCTGGAGCCCTCATACGACGCGATCGCGGACGCCGTCGCGGCCGCGGAGGTCGTCTCCCCGGATGAGACGGGCTGGCGCGTGGGTGGGGTCCGCCACTGGCTTTGGGTGGCGGTCTGTTCGGTCGCCACGCTGTATCAGGTGACCAAAGGACGCGGATTCGCCGAGGTCTGTGCCCTGCTCGGCGAGGACTACACGGGCGTTCTCTGCCGGGACGGGTGGGCACCCTACCGGTGCCTCAAGGACGCGCGCCATCAAACGTGCTACGCCCACTTGCTCCGACGGTGCGCGGAGATGATCGAGTCATCGCGCACCCGCGCCCAGGTGATCCCGCGAGCCCTTGCCGGAATCCTCATCGACGCGCTCGCGCTACGAGATAGCCGCGATGCCGCCGAGATCACCCGCCGTCAGCTTGTGCGAAGAACCAAGGCCTTGGAGCGACGGGTCGACACCCTGCTCGCGATCACGACGTCCAACCCCGCCAACGCGCGGCTGCTTGGCCACGTCCGAACCGAGCGCGACAACATGTTCACGTTCCTTCGCATGGAGGACGTGCACGCCACCAACTACAAGGCCGAGCAGGGCATCCGCCCAGCAGTCGTCACCCGCAAGAACTGGGGCGGCAACGCCACCGACGACGGAGCCCACACCTTCGAGGTCCTTCTCAGCGTGTTCCGCACGGCGCATCAGCAGGGAGCCAATGCGATCGGGATCCTCGTGGAACGGTTACGCGATCCCGAATGGCGCGTCGCCCCCCAGCTCGCGCTGACAACTGAAACTGCCTCACCCCGGTAAACCTTTACGCCGAGCGGCCCGTTCACGCCCGCCGCAAGCGAGTTGTACGTTCGACTCAGAGTGAGGGGCACCCCTCGGCCGGGAACGGCAAGATCCGTAAACTCTTCGAAGAAGTTCCCCGTAGCCGTGTTGACCGGATCCCCAAGGCATCCCTGACACCGATGCAACTCCGAAGGATTACGTGAGCCCAGCGTCTCCATGAGGTTGAACCGAGACCCGGTCAGACC
>JBOGSE010000042.1:0-1771 GCA_050694895.1 bacterium
CGAGCGGACGCAGCAGCAGGTCTTGCGTCTGATAGGGCGAGTCCGAAACCATGTGCTACCCCAAAGGGAATTGTGCCCGCAAAGACGCTCAATTGGTAAAATTCTATCATAGTCGCACCGGTGCGGAAGGGAAGGTTCGCGCGCCCATCCTGGTCGAAGAAGAGAAGACGCCGATGGCGGGCGGGACTGCAATCCCCATGCAGGGGGAAGGACGTGATGGAAGGCATGATGGGGTGGTGACGACACTGCGGCGAATCCTGATCACCGGCGGAGCGGGTTTCCTGGGCAGCCATCTCTGCGACAGACTCATCGAGGGGGGATGCGAGGTCCTATGCATGGACAACCTGCTCACCGGCCGCGAGACCAACATCGCCCACCTGCTGGGAGATCCGCGCTTCCGCTTCATCCAGTATGACGTCTGCGACTACATGTACGTCGAGGGTCCCCTCGACGCGATCCTGCACTTTGCCTCCCCCGCCAGTCCGCGGGACTACCTCGAGTACCCCATTCACACCCTCAAAGTGGGAGCCTTTGGCACTCACAAGGCGCTGGGCCTCGCAAAGGCCAAAGGCGCGCGGTTTTTGCTCGCCAGCACCTCGGAGGTCTATGGCGATCCGCTGGTCAGTCCGCAGCCCGAGACGTACTGGGGCAACGTCAACCCTATCAGCCCCCGCGGCGTCTACGATGAAGCCAAGCGGTTCGCCGAGGCGATGACGATGGCGTACCACCGGTACCAGGGGCTGGACACGCGGATCGTGAGGATCTTCAATACGTACGGCCCGCGGATGCGGCCCGATGACGGCAGGGTGATCTCAAACCTCATCGTGCAGGCGCTGCGTGCCGAACCGCTCACGATCTACGGCGATGGGAAGCAGACCAGGAGCTTCTGCTACGTCGACGACATGGTAGACGGACTGATGGCGCTGCTCTTTGGCCCGTCCGACCGCACCATCGAAGAGCGCATGGATCGGGCCTTCCTCCATACGAGCACCGAGGCGGAGGACTCGATCCATCATCCGATCAACCTGGGCAATCCCGAGGAGCGCAGCGTGCTGAAGATCGCCCGCCTCGTCTTGGAGGTGACGGGCAGCCAGAGTCAGATCACGTTTGTGCCGCGGCCGGTCGATGACCCGCGGGTGCGCCGCCCCGACGCCTCGCGCGCGAAGCGCCTGTTGGGGTGGGGCCCACGGGTGTCCACCGAAGAAGGGATTCGCCGCACCGTCGACTACTTCCAGAAGCGTCTGGCGGCCGTGCCGCTTGGGCGGTGAGCGACCTCTTGCCGCTCACACGATCCTGAGGAAGTCGGCCAGGGCGCGTTCACGCGCGCTCATCGTCTGATAGACGCTGGACGGCAACTGGAACAACCCCGCGTCCTGCGTCCCAGAGAATTCCTCATGCACGACATAGTCGACAGTGAGCATCACTCGGTCGCGTGAGACCACTTTCGTGCCCCGATGGAACCCGTTCGTATCCGCGACGATCATGTCCCCCACGCTAGCGGTCAGGTACACGATGTTCTCCCTGCCACAGGCCCGCTCGATCTCCTCGGGCGTCCACCGCCCTTTGCCCGACCAGCCTCGAAACCGCTTCCGGTGGCTCCCACGGACAAAACAGAATGGGCCGCCGTTGATGTCAACATCGTTCAGATAGAAGAAGAACTTGAGGAACTTCGGGCTGTTCGGATCGACGTGGAAGTACAGCGTATCGAACTCCGCGATGTCGTTGACATAACTCTTCCGTAGATTGAGACCGCCGATCGCCGGCACGCAGT
>JBOGSE010000043.1:0-1334 GCA_050694895.1 bacterium
CCAGGCTGAGCCGCTCGTAGCGCAGGTGCATGAAGTAGCCCATGATGAGGGCCGCCTTCATCAACGCCAGGGTCGTCAGCGAGATCGCCAGCAGCACCTTGGGGACACGGACCAGCACGATGGCGACCTCCAGGACGGTGATCACCAGCAGCCAGAACCAGGTGACCAGGTAACTGCGGTACCCGCCCTCGTGCTTCTCGTCCGACACGTCGGCCCTCCCGGGCTGATGGCTCACAGCAGATACAGCAACGTAAAGATGAAGACCCAGACCAGGTCGACGAAGTGCCAGTACAGGCCCGCGATCTCCACGCTCTCCGGCTTGATGCTGCCGCGCGCCCAGCGCACGTATGTGGCGAGCAGGTAGAGCACGCCGCCGGTCACGTGTCCGCCGTGAAACCCCGTGATGATGAAGAACGTCGCGGAGAACTGCGGGATGCCCCACGGGTTGCCGAACAGGCGCGCGCCCTCGTGGATGAATTTCGTCCACTCGTAGGCCTGTGCCCCCAGGAAGAACAGGCCGCCCAGGACCGTGAGCAGCAAGAAGCGCATCACCCGCGCATGATCCGCCCGCCGCGCCGCGCCGACGGCGACCGCCATCGTGGCACTGCTGCAGATCAGGATGAACGTCATCGTGCTGACGAGCCAAATGTTGAAGATGTTGAACTGGACCGGCCACCGGCCGAGCGACAGCCGCATCACGCCATACCCGGATAGCAGCCCCGCGAACGTCAGCGTGTCGGAGACCAGGAACAGCCACATCATGAGCTTGGGCCAGCCCACCGCGAACGGCGACTGGCCACCGCTCCACTCCGAGGCCAGCGTCTTCTGCTCGGAGACCTGGGATGCCATCATGCGCGATCTGCCCTCACAGCCAGAAGAGGATGATGAAGAGATAGAGCCACAGGCCATCCACGAAGTGCCAGTAGGTTGCCACCGGGCCTATCACCGCGGCCGCCACCCGCTCTGCAGGCGCGCCACCCGCGTCTGGCGCGGTACTCTGCCTCACCTTCCACAGCGCGTAGATCAATCCCCCGACGCCACCGACGAGGTGCACGGCGTGCGTCCCCGTGAACAGGTAGAAGAACGCGCTGTGTGGATTTGTGGTCATGTAGATGCCCGCGGCGACGAGCTGCCGCCAGGCGATCACCTGACCGACGAGGAACGCGATCCCGAGCGCCGTCGTGGCGCCGAGCGCGGTCCGCACCTCGTCGACCGAATCCCACCGGGCGCTGGCCTTCGTCCACTCCATTGCCGCGCTGCTCATCAGGAGCACCGCGGTGTTGATCCACAGCATCAGGGGGATCGGGCCGACGCTCCAGTCCGCAGCGTGCCGG
>JBOGSE010000044.1:0-1452 GCA_050694895.1 bacterium
GACTACAAGTTCTTCTGCTTCGGGGGCGAACCTCGTTTCGTGAAGGTTC
Source organism: bacterium (assembly GCA_050694895.1). Taxonomy (GTDB): domain Bacteria; phylum Sysuimicrobiota; class Sysuimicrobiia; order Sysuimicrobiales; family Humicultoraceae; genus JBQTJP01. Next base: position 50 of record JBOGSE010000044.1, read on the forward strand.
ACACCGATCGTTTTGGGCAGCATGGCCGCGGGCTCTTCGATCTGGACTGGCAGGTTCCCCCGTTCGGTTATGGCCCGCGTTCCACCGGGCAACCGATTCCCCGACCGGACAACCTGGACGAGATGCTGGCCTGCGCGCGTGCCCTGTCTCGTGGCTTAGGCTTCGTCAGGAAATAAGTGAACGGGTCACCGTTGGCCACGATGAGGCCGGATGGTGTAGTTCCAGTCACCATGAAACCGATGGGGCATGAGGATGAGTCGCGCCATCTGGTCGGGCGAGACCACCTGCCCTTTCGGATAGGCGCCGCGGTCCAGTTCGCAGCGCACACGAAGGCCAGTCGTGGTGCGAGTGGCGCCAATGAGATTGACGATCACCGCCAGACTCACCAGCGGGTGCCCGCGCCAATTGGCGCTGATGTAGGAGAAGAGACGGTGTTCGATCTTGTTCCACTTGCTCGTGCCAGGTGGAAAGTGGCACACCGTGATCGTGAGGTCCGTTTGATTCGCCAGGCGCTGAAGTTCCCACTTCCACAACCGGACGCGCGGGCCATTGCTGCCGCCGGCATCGGCCGTGATGAGAAGCGAGCGGGCGCGAGGATACCGGGGCCGGCCCATCTTCTGCCACCAGCGGCGGATCGTCCGAGCCGCGAAGCGGGCCGTGTCGTGGTCAATGCCCACGCTGACCCAGCCCGCGTTCCGGGTGAGGTCGTAGACGCCGTAAGGGACGGCCTTCCCCTTCGTTGGGATGATGAAGTCATGGACCCGCACCGTCTCGGGTTGGCCCTTGGGACGCCACTGGCGGCCAGGCATCTTGAAGTCGCCGACCAACTCCTTCTTCTTGGTGTCCACCGAGATGACGGGCTGCGCGGTGGCTTGGAAGCGACGCACCTGCCGGTTGATGTAGCGGAACTGCCCATCGCGGTCGGGATGCTGCGGCCCCTCGCGCGTCTTGCGGTTGGCTTGCAGGCTGTACCCCGCCGCGGCCAGCAGTTCGCTCACGAGCTGGCGGCTGACGGCATGGCCCATGGCCTGCAGGGCGGCGGCCAATTGCCGCACACTCTTGGACGTCCAGCGCAACGGCGATTCCGGGTCGCCCGAAGCGGTGGGCTCCACCAACCCTTCGAGATCGGCCAACAGCGTGGGATCTTTCTCGATGTTGCGCTTCCGGCCGCCGCCGGGCCGCCGCTCGCGCCCAGCCGCGGCTTGGTCTCCCGACGCCAACTCCTTCAGGCCGCGCACAATGGTCGAGTACGCAATCCCCGTCGCACGTGCCACCACGCTGATCCCGCCGCGCCCGGCGGCCCGCGCCTCCGTCGCCGCCCACGTCCGCCGCGCGCGCTCCGTCAGCACCGGCGCCAAGGCCTTGAACTTCGCCCGGTAGAGCCTGATGCTCACTCATACAAG
>JBOGSE010000045.1:0-3959 GCA_050694895.1 bacterium
CTCCGTGGCGCGTGTGGCATTCAGTCTCGCAACCGAATCTATACGCGATTCCAACGGCTTGTGCCACGCCCGTCTGCTTAAATTCCTATATGGCGTGAATAATCCGGGCTAGGTCCGTGAAAAATACCGGACTCCCTGAAAAACCAGGCAGTGCCGAGAATCCGAAAATTCCGCATGTTTGCGGGATTGAAGGAGTGCCTCACATCACCTTTCTCGGGCTGATTCAGGCGCAAGGGTGGAAATTCTAGCCCGGATTATTCACGCCATATAGGAATTTAGGCAGACGGGCGTGGTTTAGTCCGTTGGAATCGTGTATAGATTCGGTTGCGAGACTGAACTCTACACGCGGTCACGGAGGCCACGCCCGCCATGTCGAAAGATACCCCGTTTCTCCCCGGTCTGTCACCCGTCGAAGGCAAGCAAGTGCAGGTTGCATTCGACGGCGGCCTGCAGTCCTCGGACGGCGGCGTGCTGCTGCTGCGCGAGGTCGATCGTCGGCTCGGGCTGGCCGCGCGGCTGGCGACCTGCATTCCCGACTGGCGCGACCCCGAGAGCATCAGCCACGGGATCGCGGAGATGCTGCGCTTCCGCATGTTCGCGATTGCCGCCGGCTACGAGGACGCCGACGACTGCGACGCGTTGCGCACTGATCCGATCTTCAAGCTGGCGGCGGGCCGCGGGCCGGAGACGGGCGAACCGTTGTGCTCGCAGCCGACCATGTCGCGGCTGGAGAACCGGGTGTCCTGGCGCACGCTGGTGCGCCTGCAAGCCGCGCTGATCGACCAGTTCTGCGACAGCTGGGCCAAGATACCCGCGCGCATCGAGCTCGACATCGACGACACTTGGGACGCGGTGCATGGCGGCCAGCAGCTGGCGCTGTTCAATGCGCACTACGACGGCTACGGCTTCCTGCCGATCCACATCTACGAGGCCTCGAGCGGCAAGCTGGTGGCGGCGATCTTGCGGCCGGGCAAGCCGCCGTCCGGCCAGGAGGTGCGCAAGATCTTGAAGCACGTGATCCGGCGCATCCGCCGGCACTGGCCGAAGGTCGCGATCCTCGTGCGCGGCGACGGTCACTACGGCCGGCCGGAGGCGATGGATTGGTGCGAGGACAATCGCGTTTCCTACGCCTTCGGGCTCGGCACCAATGCAACGTTGGCGGCTCTCGCCGCGCCGTTCAACGACGACGCGGCCGCGCGCCGCGCGCTCAAGGGCGCGACGGGCAAGCTGCGCCGCTACGGCAGCTTGCGCTACGCCGCCAAGGGTTGGCGCCGCGAGCGCCGCGTGGTCGCCCGCATCGAGGCCTCGGACCGCGGCGCCGACACCCGCTTCGTCGTCACCAATCTCGCCGACAAGCCCAAGCGGCTCTACGAACGCGTCTACTGCGCGCGCGGGCAGATGGAGAACCTGATCAAGTCCCACAAGCGCCATCTCGCCTCCGACCGCACCTCCTGCACGAGCGCGCTCGCCAACCAGTTCCGCCTCGTGCTGCACTCTGCCACTTATATGTTGCTGCATGGCCTGCGCGCCGCGGCGCCCCGGCGCTCGTTCTGGCGCAAGGCGCAGTTCGACACGCTGCGCCTGCGCCTCCTCAAGCTCGGCGCCCGCGTCATCGAGAAGGCGACGCGCATCAAGGTGATGCTGCCGGCGGCGTGCCCGGACAAGGCGATCTTCGCGCATCTCGCCGGCGCCTTCGCGCCATCGGGACCGTGACCGTCGGGGCGGTGTGCCCCTCTGAACCGATTCCTATCAACCCCCAACCCATTGCAATCATCGGTAGAACGACGCAGCGCCCGTCGGCGCCACCCCCGGACTCGCCCTGCGCGAATCACTGTCGACCGAGACTCGCATCAGTGGTATTGACGTGAATAGATCGGGCTAGGTCTTTGCCGCGAAGGATGGAGTAGACGTATTGAAGCCGAGCCCGGCGAAACCCGAGACCGACGCTGACTCGTAATAGTTGATCGGGGTCCGGCTGTATGAAGTGGTTGAAAGGTGAAGGACCTGTGCTCGGCTTGCGAGCCTGGCCACAGAACTCCTCTAGCTGAGTTCGCCCCTCATCCCAGAAAACGGACATGAGTGTGAGGATGAAGTCGGCTTGGTTGAGAGTTTTCCCTTCGCTGTTAATGCGAACAAAGATCTCAGACACCTGTTCTTCGTCGATGCCAGCCGATAGAGCAAGTGTCGTGAAGGGGAAGCTCAATAGGTTCTGAAGCTTAGCAAATGCCTTGCGAATTTGCCTCTTGTCGTCGGACGAAACATCGCGGACCGCGCACAATTCGTCGAGATAGCGGTCTACCAAGTCAAATAAGTCAGCGTCTTTGGACCAGAGGACGGATATGTTCGGGATGAAGGATTTGTCCTTGCGGATGGCAGCGTCCACGACCTCGAAGTTTTCCAGGAGTGGGTTGAAAGCAATCTCTATCAGCTCCGGTTCGTAGTTTTCGCGCACTACCGGGACGCCCTTGATCACCGCGTAGAGCGAGGTCAACCGCTGCTGCCTGAAGTGGACCCCATCCTTTGGACAGCTGTCAGGCTGGGATAAGGTGGACCCCTCCGCTGGTTGACGCCGGCTCGGCCGCCGTCAGCCGGGCTCGGCGCATGCCTTCGTCCTCGTCATTATACAAGATCTGTTGTGGTTGTGGCGCCTGTGGAGCTTGTGGGCAACGCGCTTGCGTTGTCCACAAATCCACAGGCGATGTGGCGGCCGCGAACACCGCCGCCGGCGTGCGGTCGCCCAGCGCCTGATGCGGCCGCTCGGTGTTGTAGAACTCGATCCAGGCGCCGATGCCGCGCCTGGCGTCGGCCGGGTTGTCGTAGGCATGGAGATAGACCTCCTCGTATTTCAGGCTGCGCCACAGCCGCTCGACGAACACGTTGTCCATGCAGCGGCCGCGGCCGTCCATGCTGACGGCGATGCTGGCGGCGGCGAGCGTGCCGGTGAAGGCCACGGATGTGAACTGACAGCCCTGGTCGGTGTTGAAGATGTCCGGCCGTCCTTTCGCCAAGGCCGCCTCGAGCGCGTCGATGCAGAACCGGGCGTCGAGGGTGTTGGACAGCCGCCAGGCCAGCACGTACCGGCTCGCCCAGTCCATCACCACGACCAGATAGAGAAAGCCGCGCGCCATCGGGATGTAGGTGATGTCCGCCGCCCACACCTGATTGACCCGCTCGATCGCAAGTCCGCGCAAGAGATAGGGATAGACTTTGTGATCCGCCGCCGGCAGGCTCGTGCGCGGCCGCTGGTAGATCGCTTCCAGGCCCATCATCCGCATCAGCCGCCGCACCCGCTTGCGGTTGACGGCGTGGCCTTGCGCTTTGAGCCACACCGTCATCCGCCGCGAGCCATAGTACGGCCGCGCCAGGTATTGCCGGTCGATCAACGCCATCAGCGCCAGTTCGTCGGCCTCGAGCACGGCCGGCCGGTAGTACACCGATGATCGGCTCAACCCCAGTAACGCGCACTGCCGCACGAGCGACAGCCGCTCGTGGCCCCGTACGATCATGGCCCGCCGCGCGGCCACTCTCAGCGACCGGGCTTGCGCGACAAAAAATCCCGCTCCACCGTCAGCTCGCCGATCTTCTCATGCAGCCGCGCGATCTTCGCTTCGCTCGCCGCCCCAACCTGACTGGCGCCGCGCTCGAACAGCCTTGCCGCCTCGTCCTGCACCGCTTTCTTCCAGGCATAGATCTGGTTCGGGTGCACCCCATAGCGGGCCGCCAACTCGGCCACCGTCGCCTCATTGGCCAACGCCGCCAGCGCCACCTTCGCCTTGAATGCAGCGCCATGCCGTTTGCGTGTCTGTGCCATCCTTCGTCCTCCTCCGTTAGGCGAAGGATTCCACCTTATCACCCTGTCCGAAAATCGGGGTCCAGCTCAATTGAGCCTCTTTGTTTTCCCGTTAGTCGGTTTTCAGTGCTGTAAATCCAGCACAACTCGCACGCCATCGCGCACAACC
>JBOGSE010000046.1:0-1182 GCA_050694895.1 bacterium
GTAGTGACGTCACTACAAATTGTTCATAGAGGGGGATCGGGGCGTGCGACTAGGACTTCGTGAGGCAAATCAACACTTCTCGAAAGCCATCAAGGCCGTGAAGGCCGGGGAAGAAGTCGTGCTGACCGAGCGCGGCAAGCCGATCGCAGTGATTCAACCGCTCCCTGCGGCATCAGGAGAAGAGGAAGCGGTTCAGCGCATGGTGGCCGCGGGGCTGCTGAGGCCAGCGTTGATTCCGCGACCCATGGGTCCGTGGAAACCTCTGCGCATCAAGGGAGGTCCCATTACTAAGACGCTGCGCGAGATGCGTGATGCCGATTGACGAAGTTCTCGAGAGTGTATTTTGATACCAGTGCGCTCTTGAAGCGCTACGTTTCTGAGTCGGGATCCGAGCGAGCGCGGGTCCTTCAGAGGACCTACAGAGTCGTATCTTCCGCTGTCGTGCCAGTAGAAGCAGCATCTACTCTATCGCGCCGCAAGACGTTGGGCAATCTAACCGAGCGTCAGCTGAGCGCAACCCTTGGCAGGATCCGCAGCGATCGTGTCCGCTGGGAGTTAGTGGAGGTCGACCGCCCGGTGTTGAGCAGAGCTGAAGAACTCGTGATGCAGACCGCGCTGCGCCCTCTTGATGCTATCCATCTTGCCTCCGCGCTCACGTTCGTAACTATGACCGGGGTGCGTATACACTTCGTGACTGCAGACGAGCGTCAGCGCGTGGCGGCCGGTGCCGTGGGCCTCGACGTCATCTGGGTGGGCTGAGACGGAGGACTACGAGCCGAGCGGAACGAGATCGGTGACCGTGGCCGGCGCGAAAGCCTCGAGCATAGCCCGGGCGGTCTCCAGCGACGTCAGCAGCGGCACGTTCAATTCAGAGGCGGCGCGGCGCAGCATGAACCCAGGGCGATCGCGTCGCCATCCGTGTGTGGGCGTGTTGACTACCACGTCGATATTGCGACTGCGCGCGAGTGCAACAGCCTCTTCCGGCCTGATCATCCGCGCGAGAACGCCGTGGGCCGCGAGCGCCGCGGCCGTGCCCGGCGTCGCCAGCAGATCAAATCCATCTCGTGCGGCCGCCGACGCGAAGTCCGCGGCGTCGGCCTTGTCGCGGTCGCCCACGGAGAGCAGCAACGTGCGCCCGAGATCCGCGGGAAACCCCGCCGCGATGAAGGCCTTGCGCAGCGC
>JBOGSE010000047.1:0-6075 GCA_050694895.1 bacterium
CCTGCGTGCCCTCTATCCACGCTCGCCAACCGAGATGCTCAAGGAGATCCGACGTTAGTCTTGACATCGTATATACTTCAGTATAGACTTTTGCCGTGAAGAATGGGAGAGCCAAGTTGTTCCGGAACGGCGGAAGTCAAGCCGTGCGCCTACCAAAAGAGTGCCGCTTTCCTGATGACCGCCGCGAGGTCCTCGTGCGTCGGCAGGGCCGTCAGGTAATCCTTGAGCCAGTGGACGAGTGGCCGGTGAAGTTTCGCGCCTGCCTGGGGGCCTGGTCCAAGGAGATCTCGCGCCCCAGGCAGCCAAAGATCCCTGACCTGCGGGATCCCTTCGCCTGATGCCGGGCTACATGCTTGATACGGATACCGTGAGCTTTGCTCTCCGCGGCCGTGGGCAGGTGGCAACTCGCCTGCTCGGCCATCGGCCTTCTGAGCTCTGCATGAGCTCGATCACGCTTGGAGAGTTGCGGTACGGCGCGGAGAAGAGGCGCTCTCGCAGACTGCATCGGCTCATTGATACCTTCGTTGAGAGTGTTACGGTTGCGCCCTTCGATGAGAGTGCGGCGGACCGTTTCGGGGCCGTCGCCGCCTTGCTGGCTCGCCGTGGAACGGCTATCGGTGGCTTCGATGCTCTCATCGGCGCCCATGCGCTGGCTCTGGGCCTGATCTTAGTCACGCACAATCTGAAGCACTTCGTACGAATCCCCGGCCTGCGAGCCGAAAGCTGGATCTGAGTCGCTGTCCTCTTCGTCCTCGGCGACGGCTCTTCGGTTAACCAGCGCTTCCACGCCTGAGTTCCTCCCAAAAGGCGCGGGGACTCAGGACTCGAAGCGTCTGCCAGTCTCCGACCTTCAGCGGATCCGTGTCACCGGTCACCAACGCATCCGCGCGGCCCGCCAGCGCAGAGGCGAGCACCCAGCGGTCGCTCTCATCCCGAATCCTGACATCCGCAGGCCTCTTCGGCCGGCTTACGACCTCGAATGTCCGTAGGTAGCGCTCGACGTCCTTCACCTGCTCGGGGGGAACACGAAACCGCTCGGCAAGGACACGCCGTAGCTCGCCCAAAACAATCTCACCGACGACTAGATCGTGTTCCGCAAGCACAACACGCAGCACATCGGAACAGAGACCACGGGCGGTCAACGCGCTGACGAGCACGTTGGTATCGAGGAAGACCCTCACGAGACGTCGCGAAAGACGTCCTCGTCCGTAAGATACCCTTGAGCCTCGGCGAACGGCGCGAGGCGTCTTCGCAGATTTCGAATTGCAGCAGCGCCAATTGCCGGCGCAGGGCTTCACGCACGACATCGCTGCGGGTCCGGCCCAAACGCCTGCTAATACGGTTGAGACGACCAGCCAGCTTACGGTCCAGTCGGATGGTGACAATGTTGCTCATGTCATACAATGTATCACGCCACTTGCTGGTCGCTCAAGACCAAGCCTTCCGACTGGCCAAGTCGACGATTCGCCTCTGGGCCGTGAGAGCCTCCTTGACAAACCAGGTGCCATTTGGCACTATTCTTATTGCCAGATGACACAAAATATCAGGAGGGTGCTATGCCCTCTAGAATCGTCGAAATCGATCAGCCCATAGAGGTAGCGCCCGACGTGAGGGAATACCAACAGGCGATTCGAACTGGCCGGCCCGGCTCCTATTACTACGTCAAGCTTCTGGGAATCACCCAGCACGATCCATTTCTGCTTGCGAAGCGCGTGGAGCGAGGTCTCTCGTTCAATGCTCTAAAGCGCTTTCAGCGCAACACATCGCTCTCATTTCATGAGCTTGCTGAAATTGTAGACATCAAGATCCGGACTTTGCACCGTCGGAAGGGGCAGGGTCGCCTCGAGCCGGATGAATCAGACCGCCTCCTTCGATTCTCGCGAATCTTTGGCAAGGCACTTGAGCTCTTCGAAGGCGATGTGACAGCAACCCGACGCTGGCTCTCCGCGCCCCTGCGCGCGCTTGGTGGTGAACGTCCAATTGCACTGGTGAGGACCGATATTGGAGCTCGCGAGGTCGAGGCGCTGATCGGCCGCCTTGAGCACGGCGTCGCGAGTTAATGCCGGCGGCCTGGCGCCTGCTCAAGACCAAGCACGTGGCTAGCGCCTGGGATGGTGAAGGAGCCAGGACCAACGGAGGTCGCTGGAACAGCCCAGGCGTTGGGGTCGTCTACACGTCCGAGAGTCTTTCGCTCGCGCTCGTCGAGGTGCTTGTTCATCTTCAAGAAAGCGCCGTACTCCCTGCCTACTCGGCCATCCGGGTAGAAATCGATGATCCTTTGATCACAAGTATCGAACTCTCCGATCTCCCTCCCAACTGGCGTGACTTTCCCGCTCCCCCCGAGACACGCGCGATCGGCGATCGGTGGGTGTCCGAACGGAGGAGCGTCGTCTTGCGCGTGCCGAGTGCTGTTGTTCCAAGCGAATCGAACTACGTCCTCAATCCCGGGCACGCTGACTTCGGTCTTCTCCGCATCAGCCCATCAGTGCCCTTTCCTTTCGACCCCAGACTGGCGAGTCTTCGATAATCAGCCCTGAAGCGTCCGCGCATGCATCAGCGCGGAGTCAACCGCCTCCTGGAAGCTCAGCGTCCGGCCTTCCGCGTAGGCTGCCTCGTACGCCTCATTGCCGAGAGCGCGCCGCGTGAACTGCACTTCTCGTTCGATGTCTACGCGCTCGGACGGCGCCCAGATGTATCCAGTACGCTCCATCGCCGCGTCCACTGCGCCAAACAACCGAACGGCCTGCTCCGGCTGCCCCTGCCTACCGATCACCCCTGCAACGCCGCCCAGAGCGATTGCAAGTGTGTTGTCGTCCCCCAATTCGCGGCACACGGAAGCGCACTCCGCGAACTGCAGCGCCGCTCGCTGATAGTCGCCTTGAGCCAGCGACGTATACACGAGCATCGATAGCGCGAGGGATGTGAGTTCCTTACTGCCATGTGGGCGTTCCAGACTCAGGCTCTCATCGTAATATCTGGCAGCAGCCGAGTAGTCGCCCTGCACCATCGACAGCTGTCCAACGAGCTGAGTCGCGGCTGCATCCATAAACCACCTGCCCAGGCTCCTGGCCAGCGCACGACACTCGTACAATAGAGTCGCGGCCCGCTCATACTCGCCCAGAAGTAAGGCCGCCAGTCCGAGGTTGTACAGTGCCCAGCCCTGACTCTCGCTGTCTCCCAACGCCCGTGCCTGTGTAAGAGCCTCTTCGCCATGTCTTGTCGACGCACCATAGTCGCCGAGAAAGCAGGCGAGGTTCGCCGCGACATAGAGCGCCCGCGCGCGGGCTGAGGTGGCCACGCCCGGGCTCCGGCGTACCAAGTCCTCCAACCAAGCGCGGCCTTCGCCCCAGTGGTTACGCACAAACCAGAGCATCCACAGGGCGCCCGCCAGCCACAATCCTCGTTCGATGAGATCGTGGCCTGTTCTGCTCCATTCCAGGGCAGCCCGAAGATTGTCAAGTTCGGTGTCCAGGCGCTGCAGCCACGCGCCCTGGTCTGGTCCCTCCAGTTCCGGATGCGCGCGCTCCACGAGCGCCTGAACCCAATTGAGATGCCGGGTGCGCACGTCCGGTGCTTCTTCCGACTCCTCGAGGCGGTCGCGGGCATACTGACGCAGCGTTTCCAGCATGCCGTACCGGCTGACGGCATCTCGGCCGAGCACGAGCACCAGCGATTTCCTGACAAGTCGTTCGAGAATGTCGAGCACGTCGGCCGGGCTCACTACGTCCGCCCCGCAGACGGCTTCGGCCGCCTCCAGCGTGAACCCGCCGGCAAACACAGAGAGTCGACGCAAGAGAACCCGCTCGGGTTCGGACAGGAGCTGGTGGCTCCAGTCAAGCGTGGCCCGCAGCGTCTGTTGCCTGGGAAGCGCGGTGCGACTCCCGCCGGTCAGCAACCTGAACCGATCGTCCAGCCGCGCGGCGATCTCATTGGGTGACAGAATCGCCACGCGAGCCGCGGCCAGTTCGATCGCCAGGGGAATCCCGTCCAGCCGCCGGCAGATCTGACCGACCGCCGCTGCGTCCCGATCGGTCAGAGCGAATTCGGGCAAGACCGCCGCGGCGCGATCCACGAAGACGCGTGTCGCGTCACTGCGCAGCAGCCTCGCGGGCGACGGACGCTCGTCAGGCTCGGGGGTCGGAAGTGGAGGAACACGCCACGTAGTCTCGCCGGCAATCGCCAGGGGTTCGCGACTGGTCGCGAGGACCCTCAGGTGAGGACAACGCCGCAGCAGTGCCTCGACCAGGGCGGCGCAAGCAGCAATCAGATGCTCGCAGTTATCCAGCACCAGTAGTACATCGCGGGCCTTGAGATGGTCCGCGAGCGTCTCAACTATCGGCCGGCCAGGCTGCTCGCGCACCTGCAAAGCCGCAGCAAGAGTCTGCGGTAGTAGAGCAGGGTCTGCTAGCGGCGCCAGTTCAGCCAGCCAGACGCCGTCGGCGTATTCTTCAACCAGGTCGGCCGCGGCGTGCAGGGCCAGCCGCGTCTTCCCTGCTCCTCCGGAGCCCGTAAGCGTCAGCAGCCGTGTCGTGGCTAGCAGGCGCTGGATTTCGGCGATTTCGCGTTCCCTTCCCATAAAGCTGTTGAGCTGGACCGGGAGATTATTCGGCACCCGGTCCAATGAGCGCAGGGCAGGGAACTCCGCCGCCAGATCTGGGTGAAGTACCTGAAAGATCTTCTCGGGCCGCTGCAGGTCCTTCAGCCGGTGCGAGCCGAGGTCGAGAAGGCTTCCGCTGATGACATGATCCGCGCCATGCGATCTCGTCGCCTCGGAGAGCAGGATCTGGCCGCCCCACCCCGCTTGACAGATACGGGCTGTGCGGTGCACGTCGATCCCCACGTAACCTTCCGTACCGGCGACAGGCTTACCTGAGTGGAGCCCCATCCGCACCCGCACCTGCGCTCCTTCAGGCCAGGTCCGCGCGCCCAGCACGCGCTGCGCGGTGACGGCTGCCGTATGGCATCCGGCGCCTCCTCAAATGCGAAAAGGAAGCCGTCGCCCTGCGTTTCCAACTCCCGGCCCGCATGCTGCGCGACTGCGTCCCGGATCAGGCTCCGGTGTTCGGACTGAATTTGCGCGTACAGGTGGTCTCCGAGGTGTTGGAGGAGATTCGTGGACGCCTCAATGTCCGTGAAGAGAAAGGTGACCGTCTGTGTCGGTGGCGCGGCCATGGCTGTCCTCCGCACGGGAGAGAAAGCAGCCGTTCCGGGCTGGATGTTCGAGCGCCGCATCGGGGCTCCTTCGGATAAGCGCGTCCGCGGCAGTCTGGAGGGAATCACTCCCCGGAGAGCTGAAGGCTCGGATCCGCTCAGACGCGATCTCCAGGGCCTCCTCCAGCGGGCTCGCCTGGATGACACGGTCGGCCTCACCAAGGTGTCACCGCGCGCTATCGCCGTAGAGCACGAACCCAGCGCGGCTGAAGTGTTCGTCAAATGCAAAGGCCGCATCTAGCCGGAACAGTCGAATGATCTCGAAGCTGGTGCAGTCGACGAAACTTAACGCGCGGTCATTGAACTTCTCGTAAGTTTTGAGAGAGAGCGCCTCGATTTCCTGATTAAGGTAGAACAGGCGGATCACACGACTGCTGTGGAGTTGCCGTCCGAATTCTGCGCCCTTTTTGGGATAGAGCCGGCTCCCAATCAGTGAGATTGTCTCGGCCAGCACAAGGTTTGAGGTGACGAGGATCGGCCGCTCTTCGCGAATTTGGTTGAACAGCGACTGCGCCCGGCCGTGGTACTGATCGTCGCTGTCTTCGAGGGCAAGGAAGGCCGAGGTGTCGACGAACAATTTCACGATTTGGTTTCGTAGAGATACCTGTCGTGGCGCTCGGCCAGATCGCCGAGGCCGGATCGGCCGGGTTTCTTCCCCACGCGAAACAGGGGGTCGTTCCGGTACGCCGCCGGGGACAGTGGAGCCCGTTGCCGTGCCAGAAACTCTTCGAGGATTTCCCTGACCAGTCGGGACAGACTCTTCTCCTGGTCGACGGCCACCCGTTTCAGTTGTCTGAGTTGGACTCGAGGAAGGCGAATGTTGGTTGTTGTCATCTCGTCGGCCGCTCTCATGGCACCACCCGT
>JBOGSE010000048.1:0-1629 GCA_050694895.1 bacterium
GGGTCTTCGTGGAGTCGTGTGGGTGAATGTGGGCACCTGCGGGTATGAAAGCGGGTCAGATCGCCGGCAGCATGCAGGTGAGGATCTTGAGCCGCAGGTACTCTTCGTCCCGGAGCCCGTACGCTCGGCGCTGGAGCACACGGATCTTGTTGTTGAGCCCCTCGACGAAGCCGAGCGCCACCTTGTTGTCCGGCCGGCAGTAGGCGGCGATCCCGTCCCAGTGCCGGTCAATCATCGCGGCGAACTTCTCGTAGGGGCGCAGGCGTTGCCACTTGAGGGCCGCCCGCCAGTGCTCGAAGAAGCGGCGCGCCCAGCCCTCCCGGCCGTAGTCCCAGAGCTGCCCGAACGACTCCTTGAGCAGGTACGCCGTGTTCAGGCGCTTGTTGGCCGCCAGCAGCGTCTTGAGCGCCCGGCGGCCGTCGAGCGTCAGGTTCTCGCGGTGGGCCAGCAGCGTGTACTTCTGCCCCTTGATGAACCGGCGCTGCCGCCCGGCCACGCGGGCATACTCGCGCTTGCGGACCTGATCGAGCGCGTCGCCGAGATGGCGCAGGACGTGGAACTTGTCGAACAGAATGCGGGCCTGCGGGGCGTGCCGCGCGGTGGCCAGGCGAAAGGGCTTCCACATGTCCATGACGACGAGCCGAATCCGCGTCGCCTTCCGCGGCCCCAACCACGCGTAGAACTGGTCCAGACTCGCCTCCGAGCGATCCTGGCCCCCAAACCAGATCGGGCGGGGCCGGAGCAGATCGCTGACGACGATGCGGTAGGTGTGGCCCTTCTTGATCGAGACCTCGTCGAGGCCGATGACGCGGGGCCCTGGCGTCCCCGCCCGGCGCAGTTGCTCGCGCATGTACTGCTGTTCGAGGGCCTTCACGGTGTGCCAGTCCAGGCGCAGCTCCTTGGCCACATCCCGGATCGGCGAGGCCCGACAGCGCCGGCCCACATAGAAGGCGAAGCGCTTCGTGGAGAAGGGAGTGTCCGCCAGGAAGGCGAGCCGCTCCTGCTTCACCGTGCCACAGCGCCGACAGGCCACCCGCCGCACCTCGACGTCGAGGTGGATGCGCACGTCGCCGCAGGCGAGATCGCGCACCCGGCGCTGTCGGCGGTCGTACCACCCGCGCTGCACCCGCCCGCAGGCGCCGCCCGCCGTTTTTTTGACCGCCGGGTGAGCGTGATGATGCGGGCGTGGGGATCGCCGAAGATCCCCGTAACGGTCGGACTCGGTCGGAACCCGGGAAAGCGATATGCATCCCACAGCCGGCGCGGTCGTCGGAGAGCAGGCATGCGGAGATCATGCCCGATTCTGACGCCCCGGCCGCAGCGTTTCCGCCCGCTGCCAGAGCGGGTTTCGTCACCGTCAGCTGCCTGTTTTTACCCACTCACTTCCACGAAGACCCTAAATTAAATTAGATATCCCCGCAAGACTGGAGATGATTCGATGAAGAACGTTCAGATGACCGTGGACAGGAACATCCTGACGATCACGATCGATTTGTCGAAGGACTTTGGCCCATCCTCATCCGGCAAGACCATCATCATTGCCTCCACGGAAGGCAATGTCGCGATCCCCGACCGGGAAGAGAAGGTCGGGCTGAATGTCTACCGAAAGAAGTGAAGGCTTCAGAAGGA
>JBOGSE010000049.1:0-1126 GCA_050694895.1 bacterium
TCCCCTTAACCTTCCGGCACTGGGCAGGCGTCAGCCCCTATACGTCGCCTTGCGGCTTAGCAGAGACCTGTGTTTTTGCTAAACAGTCGGCTGAGCCAATTAACTGCGACCTCATCAGGCATCCGGCGCAGGCCGGACACCATCCAAGGCACCCCTTTTCCCGAGGTTACGGGGTCAACTTGCCGAGTTCCTTGACGAGGGTTCTCTCGCGCGCCTTGGCACTCTACGTGCCCGGCCACCTGTGTCGGTTTGCGGTACGGGCGCGGTGAATCCTGGTCACGAGGCTTTTCTTGGCAGCGTGGGCTCAGTCACTTCGCTCGCGGTTGCCCTTGAGCTCGCATTCACGTCTCGGCGTTGAATGAGGCACCGGATTTGCCAGGCGCCTCCGCCTACCCGCTTAGCCCGGGACGACCATCACCCGGTAGACCTACCCTTCTGCGTCCCCCCGTGACTCGTAACGGATCCGCCGCGGGGCCGGAATGTCGACCGGCTGTCCATCGGCTACGCCTTTCGGCCTCGCCTTAGGTCCCGCCTAACCTTACGCGGACGAACCTTCCGTAAGAACCCTTGGCCTTACGGCGGGCAGGATTCTCACCTGCCTTTTCGCTACTCATGCCGGCATTCGCACTTCCGCTTCGTCCGGCGGTCCTCACGGTCCGCCTTCGCCCTATCGCGGAACGCTCCCCTACCACCCTGCGCTGGGCGGCACCATGCGCAGGATCCGCAGCTTCGGTGGATGGCTTGAGCCCCGTTGGATTTTCGGCGCAGCATCACTCGACCAGTGAGCTATTACGCACTCTTTGAAGGATGGCTGCTTCTGAGCCAACCTCCTGGCTGTTTTAGCGATGCCACTTCCTTTCCCACTTAGCCATCACTTGGGGACCTTAGCTGGCGGTCTGGGTTGTTTCCCTTTTGACGACGAAGCTTATCCCCCGCCGTCTCACTCCCGACGACCACAGGGCGGCATTCGGAGTTTGATTGGGTTCGGCACGGGTCCTCCCGCCCTAGCCCATTCAGTGCTCTACCACCGCCATGCTGCATTCGGGGCTGCACCTCAATGCATTTCGGGGAGAACCAGCTATCTCCGGGTTCGATTGGCATTTCACCCCTACCCACAACTCATCCC
>JBOGSE010000050.1:0-13358 GCA_050694895.1 bacterium
CGCCCGCACGACACTGCCGGAGGTGCCGCCATGTGGATCCTGACGCTGTTTTCGGCCGCGGCCGCCCTTGTCAATGCGATTGAACTGCTCTTCAAGGCCTTCCCCGGTCACGGGAAGATCAAGAAACGGACGGTGCTGACCGCGCTCTCCGAGCTGCTCGACACGGCGCGCAAGGCGGGCCTGGAATTCGATAGCGTGGATCTCTTGGGAAAACTCTCACAGTATATCGACGACTACGTCGCCATTCAGCACGCCGCCGGGATTTTTACACGCGCCGGAGGCTCAATCCCCGAACCGGCTGTTCAGACGCCGCTGGACGACAGAGGTGTTGTAGACCGCTCCTGAGGAGCCGCCTCACCGTCGGCGGCCGGAGCGGCAGGGGCTGCTTCCCCGTGGTCTCGTGTCCCGCCCGCGATCGCGCGGTAGCGGTCGGCCAGCGCGTGGTCGCCGCGCGACCGGTAGTACGCACTCAAGTCGCTCGCCGATTCGGCAAGGTCGACTGAGGAGCCGGCGGCCTGCAGCCGTTCGACGGCCTGCGCGAGCACTGGCAGCGCTTCCTCGGCCCTGTGCTGGTGCAGCAGCGCTCTCCCTGCGAGGCCTGATGCCCGGGCAGCCACCAACGGGTCTTGATGCTCGTTGGCGAGTGAGACCGCCCGCCGTCCGACTTCGAGAGCCCCCGCACCGTCGCCCGCATCCAGCAGCATGCGCCCCCGCTGGATCAGGGCTTCAATCTGAGCCTCGCGATCGTCGGTGCCATCGAGGATGCCTTCGGCTTCCGCCAAAAGCTGCACCGCCTCGCTTCGCGCGCCTTCGTCGCGCTTCAACAACGCCAGGTGCAACACAGCGCGGCCGTGCGACGCGCGCAGTCCATGACGCGACGCCAGCTTCGCCGCCGATGCCACGCGTCGTGCGCTCCCCCTGAGATCGCCGCTCAGGCTCAACGCCGCACCGAGGCCGAGCAGCGCCCGGGCGACCAGGCCAGGATGGCGTGTCGTCGTTTTCAGCCCCGCAAGCACGGCGCGAAACGAAGCGGCGGCCGTGGCGCCATCGCGTCCACGAAGGGCCAGCAGCCCCGCGGTGAGGTTCCTGCGGGCGACGCTGTGCGGGCCGAGTGATGCCGCGAGCTCAGCGATGCCGGCGAGGATCGAAGCCGCCGCCGCCGGGTCACCATGCTCGGCCTCAAATTCCGCCAGCGTCAGTCGTGCCTCTGCCTGATGAAGGTTCGATCCGGCGGCATCGGCAAGCTCGGCGGCAACCCTAAGCACGTGGCGGGCGAATGGCCCGTTGCGCGCCGCCGCGGCCTCGCGGCCCCAGAGGAGCAGGCCCTCCACCGCCGCAAGCCGCTGATCGGGCGGATCGCCGGCAAGGGCGGACAGCGAGGTCTTCAGGCGCCGGCTCAGAAATCGCAGTGTGTCCAGAGAAGGATCAGCGTCGCCGCTCTCCAGCTGGCTGATGAAACTCTTGGTATAGTCCGCGCCGGCCAGACCGGCCTGGGTGAGCCCCAGGTCGCGGCGGCGCTCGCGAATGCGACGCCCGATCGGCGCCTCCCCAGGCGCGACGTGACGGCGAGAAGGATGACGGCCCAACACACACCCTCGGTGGGAAAGGCTCCCTCATGATTAGACCACAACGCACACGCGCAGGGAACGCCCGGCGACGATGTTGCATGATGGCGACCTTGACACTGCCACAGGCGTCTGTTATACGGTGTGGGACAATCGCGGAGGCGAGGATGGCGCGCACCACGTCCGGCGTCTGTCGCGTCGGGCTTCTCGGTCTCGGCACGGTCGGCGCGGCGGTGGCCGATCTCCTCGTGCGTCGGCGGGACGAGATCGCCGCGCGCGCAGGACTGGCTGTCCATCTCCAGCGGGCCGCCGTTGCGCACCCCGAGCGCCAGCGCGACGTGTCGCTGCCCGACGGCGTGCTGGCTTCCGACGCGCGCCTGGTCGTCGAAGACCCCGCGGTGGACATCGTCGCGGAGCTCATCGGCGGCATCGAACCGGCCCGAACCTACATCCACGCCGCCCTGGCGCGAGGTAAGGCCGTCGTGACGGCCAACAAACTGTTGATGTCGACGCGCGGCGATGAATTGCGGGCCGCGGCGGCGGCGGCGGGAGTCGATCTCTTCTTCGAGGCCAGTGTGGGCGGAGGCATTCCGGTCATCAAAACGATCCAGGAGGCCCTGGCCGGCAATCGCATCAGCCAGGTCATGGGGATCGTCAACGGCACGACGAACTTCATCTTGACCCGCATGGCGCACGACGGCGTCGGTTTCGCGGAGGCTCTGGCCGAAGCACAGCGCCGCGGATATGCCGAGGCCGATCCCAGCGACGATGTCGACGGGCATGACGCCGCTGCCAAGTTGGCCATTCTGGCGTCGGTGGCGTTCAACAGTCGCGTGGCGGGCGCGGATGTGTACCGCGAAGGGATCGGCGCCGTCACGCCGAGGATCATCGGCTACGCGCGCGAGCTCGGTTACGTCGTCAAACTGCTGGCGATCGCCCGACAGGTCGACGGTGCCATCGAGGCCCGCGTGCATCCCGCGCTCCTCCCCGTCTCGCACCCGCTCGCCGCGGTCGTCGACGAACTGAATGCTGTCCTTATCGAGGGCGACCCCGTGGGTCTGGTCGTCCTCGAGGGACGCGGCGCAGGCGGCGGGCCGACGGCGAGTGCCGTGATGGGCGATCTCATCGACGCCGCGAGGAACCGGAGCGCGGGATCCGCAGGCCGGTTGGGGTTCGTCGCCGGCGTACGCCGCCCGATCCGAGAGATGGCGGACGCGGTCCTCGAGTATTGCATTTCGCTCGAGGTGGTTGACCGCCCCGGCGTCTTCGCGCGCGTCGCCGCGGCGTTCGGCGATGAACAGGTCAGCATCGCATCGATCGTGCAGAAAAGCCGCGGGCCCACGGCCGACGTGGTGTTGGTGACGCACGAGGCGTCGGAGGCCGCCATGGTGCGGGTGCTCGCGCGCCTGCGCGCGCTCAACGTGGTCGCGGCGGTGCCGGCCGTCCTCCGCATCGCGGCGTAGGTGACTCGGCCGATGCGACGCTGGGCGGGCGTGATCGACGCGTACCGGCCGTTCTTGCCACCGATCGAACGGGTGGTGACACTGTACGAAGGGGCTACCCCGCTGGTGCCGTCGGACACGGTCGGCCGCCGGACAGGCCGGCCCGTGTGGCTGAAGCTTGAAGGCAGTAACCCGACGGGGTCATTCAAGGATCGGGGGATGACC
Source organism: bacterium (assembly GCA_050694895.1). Taxonomy (GTDB): domain Bacteria; phylum Sysuimicrobiota; class Sysuimicrobiia; order Sysuimicrobiales; family Humicultoraceae; genus JBQTJP01. The sequence goes on from JBOGSE010000050.1 coordinate 3,233, forward strand.
GTCGCGATCAGCCGCGCCGCGGGAGAAGGCGTCCGTGGGGTGGTGTGCGCCTCCACCGGCAACACCGGGGCGTCGGCCGCTGCCTACGCCGCGCGCGCGGGACTTCCGTGCGTGATCCTGTTGCCTGCCGCCGCCGGTGCCGTGGCGCGGGGAAAGCTGGTGCAGGCGGTCGCGCACGGCGCGCGCGTGATTGCCATCGAAGGCGGGTTCGAGCAGGCACTCGATCTGGCGCGCGCGGCCTCGGAGACCTGCGGGCTCGCGCTGGTGAACTCGCTCAACCCGATGCGGTTGGAGGGACAGACGACCGCGGCGTACGAAATTTGCGACGCACTGGGGCGCGCGCCGGGCACCCTGATCCTGCCCGTGGGAAACGGAGGGAATATCACCGCGTACTGGATGGGATTCGGCCGCTACCATGCGGCCGGGCGCATCGACCGGCGTCCACGCCTGATCGGTGTGCAGGCCGAAGGCGCGAATCCTCTGGTTCGCGGCGCACCCATCGAGCGGCCACAGACTCTCGCATCCGCGATCCGGATCGGACGTCCGGCCAACTGGGATGGCGCCGTCCGTGCCGCCGGGGGATCAGGGGGCAGGTTTGTGGCGGTCACCGATGCCGAGATCAGTGAGGCTCAGGCGTCGCTCGCGGCGGAGGGGATCTTCGTCGAGCCCGCGTCGGCCGCCGCCGTCGCAGGAGCGTGGCGGCTCGGCGCGGGCGCATCTGACGAAGGGGATATGGTCTGCGTGCTGACCGGACACGGTCTCAAAGATCCCGACGCCGTGCCAAAGTCCGATCCGATAAAGATTCCGGCGTCCCTCGATGCGCTGCGCGCGGTGATCGGGGGAGAAGCCTGAGGCGGCTGCGATCGCACGCCGCAAAGAAGCAGGGAGGCCGAGCGTGGCGTTGATCGTGCAGAAATATGGCGGCACTTCGGTCGCCACGACCGAGCGGATGCGCCACGTGGCGTCCCGTGTTGCCGCTGCGCGACGGAACGGTGCTGACGTGGTGGTCGTCGTCTCGGCGCCAGGAGATACCACCGACGATCTCATCACGCGGGCCCACGAGATCACCGCGCGCCCCCCGGCCCGGGAGCTGGACATGCTCATGGCCGTGGGCGAGCAGATCTCGATCGCGCTCCTCTCCATGGCGATTCACGAGCTCGGGCAGGAAGCCGTCTCCTTGACCGGCGGCCAGGTGCGCATCCTGACCGACGGTATTCACACGAAGGCGCGCATCCTCGAAGTCGACCGCCGGCGCGTCGATGCGGAGCTCGGACGGGGGCGCATCGTGGTCGTCGCCGGGTTTCAAGGTGTCACCCCTGATCACGAGATCACGACCCTGGGCCGAGGCGGGTCCGACGTGACCGCGGTGGCCGTGGCCGCGGCGCTGGGCGCCAGCAGCTGCGAGATCTACACCGATGTACCGGGTATCTTCACCGCCGACCCGCGGATTGTGCCGGAGGCCCAGCAATTGCAGCGGCTATCGTACGATGAAATGCTTGAGATGGCCAGTAGCGGCGCGGTCGTCCTTCAGACCCGGTCGGTGGAGTACGCGAAGTTTCATGGCGTGCGACTTCATGTCCGGTCGACCTGGAGTGAGGCGTCGGGCACCATCGTGGAGGAGGCCCCAGAGATGGAACACGTGCGCCTGGTGACGGGCGTGACGCACGACCTCAACGTCGCCCGGATGACGATTCGGGACGTCCCTGATGTCCCGGGCATCGCCCATCGCATCTTCTCGGCGCTCGCCGCCCGGCACATCAACGTCGACATGATTGTGCAGACCGCGAGCCGGGGCGATCGCGCGGACATCTCGTTCACGGTCTCGAAGGCCGAGGCGCACGTTGCCGAGGAGACGACGCGACAGGTCGGCCGCGAGATCGGGGGCGGCGACGTCATAGCCGCCCAGGGCGTGGCCAAGGTCTCCATCGTCGGCGCGGGGATGGCCAGCAACCCGGGGGTCGCATCCACGATGTTCGGGGCGCTGGCAGGTGAGGGCGTCAACATTCAGATGATCAGCACATCCGAGATCAAAGTGTCCTGCATCATCTCGGCAGAGGATACGGAGCGGGCGGTCCGCGCCGTTCATCGCGCCTTCAATTTGAACGCCATCCGGTAAGACGCGGGCGCAGGCATGACGTCTCACGGGCGCCGCGAGGCGGACGCCGGCGGCCGCGCGCTCCCGCGGACCGCGGGCCTACACCGCTCCCACGCCACGGCGGTGGAGTGCCGCGGCCCGGATGCCCTGGCGCGACACTACGCCTGCACGCGGGATGCCGCGACCCTCACGGCGCTGGTCGAACTCTGTGCTCCCCTGGTGCTGGGCACGGCGTCAGCCTATCGCACCCCGGGCCTGCGTGACGATCTGGTTCAGGAAGGGTTTCTCGGGCTGCTGCGCGCGATCGACCGCTACGATCCCTCGCGCGGAACGCCGTTTGTTGCCTTCGCCCGCTACTTCATCAGGGGCGGCATCAGTCACTATGTGCGGGATCACCGCTGGATCCTGCGCCCCCCGCGGTCGGCGAAGCGGCCGCCCCGGACGCTCTCACTTGATGCCGAGCGCGCCGGCGGGCCCGAACGAGAGTCACCGCCGGCTCTCGGCCCGGTCCGGCGAGAAGACACGTGCTGGGACGATCGGGTCGTGCTGATCGATGCGCTTATGGCACTGGGGCCGTTGCCGCGGGCCGTCGTCTTCTACAGCCACTTCGTTGGCCTGACGCAGGTCGAGGTGGCGGGCCGCATTGGCATCTCGCAGAAGCACGTCTCACGGCTGCTCGCCGGCGCCCTGATCCGGCTGCGCAGCGTGCTGGCCTGCGGGGGCGAGACGGCCGGCCGGCCTACCCCGCGTCCTCCTCGTAGCGCTCCTTCAGACCCTGGACGACCGTAGGATCTGCCAGCGTGGTCGTGTCACCCAGGACGCGTCCCTCAGCGATATCGCGCAGCAGCCGCCGCATGATCTTGCCGCTGCGGGTCTTGGGCAGCTCCGCGGTGAACAGGATGCGGTCCGGCTTGGCGATCGCACCGATCTTGTCCGCGACGTGGTCGCGCAGCTCCTCGACGGTGGCGTCATCCCCACCGACGCCTTCCTTGAGCGTCACAAACGCCGCCAGTGCCTGACCCTTGATCTCGTGGCTCATCCCGATGACCGCGGACTCCGCAACTTTGGGATGCGCGACGAGTGCCGACTCGACTTCCATCGTGCCGATGCGGTGGCCGGCGACATTGATGACGTCGTCGACCCGTCCGAGCAGCCAGAAGTAGCCGTCGGGGTCGCGCCGTGCTCCGTCGCCGGTGAAGTAGAGTCCGGGAAATCGTGACCAGTAGAACTGCTTGTACCGCTCAGGATCCCCATAGATGCCGCGGAGCATCGCGGGCCACGGCCGGCGCAGCACGAGATATCCGCCGGCATCGGGCGGCACCGGATTCCCTTTGTCGTCGACCACGTCGGCGTCGATGCCGGGGAAGGGACGGGTGGCCGAGCCGGGCTTCAGCGTCGTCAGTCCGGGCAGGGGCGTGATGAGGATCATCCCGGTCTCGGTCTGCCACCATGTATCGACGACGGGACAGCGGTCTCCGCCAATGTGTGTGCGATACCACATCCAGGCCTCTGGATTGATCGGTTCCCCGACCGTGCCCAGCAGGCGCAGCGTGGACAGGTCGTGGCGCCCCGGCCACTGGGTGCCCCACTTAATGAACGTGCGGATGGCGGTCGGCGCCGTGTAGAGCACCGTCACGCCGTACTTCTCCACGATCGCCCAGAATCGGTCTTTCTCGGGATAGTCGGGAGTGCCCTCGTACATCACGACGGTCGTGCCGGCTGCCAGCGGCCCATAGACGATGTACGAATGGCCCGTGACCCAGCCGATATCGGCCGTGCACCAGAAGCAGTCCTCCTCTTTGAGGTCGAAGATCCACTTCAGCGTGAAGTACGTGCCTACCATGTAGCCGCCTGTGGTGTGGATGATACCCTTGGGCTTGCCGGTCGTTCCGCTCGTATACAGGATGTAGAGTAGATCTTCGCTGTCCATCTCCTCGGCCGGGCAGTCCAGACGCATGCCTTCCAGCGCCCGATGCCACCAGCGGTCGCGGCCTTCCACCATCTGGATGTTGGCGGCCTCGCCGATGCGCCGGACGACGAGCACCCGCTGTACGGTAGGGCACTCCGTCAGCGCCTGATCGACGTTGCGCTTGAGCGGCACGATCGAGCCGCGCCGGAACCCGCCGTCGGCGGTGATGACGAGTTTAGCCTGGGCATCGTTGATGCGGTCGCGCAGCGACTCCGCCGAGAAGCCGCCGAACACCACGGTGTGGACCGCGCCGATCCTGGCGCAGGCCAGCATGGCGATCGGCAACTCGGGGATCATGGGCAGGTAGATCGTCACGCGATCGCCGCGCTGCACACCCATCGAGAGCAGCGCGTTGGCGCAGCGGTTCACCTCGCGCGCGAGGTCCCAGTACGTCAGGACCCGCGACTCTCCGGGCTCGCCCTCCCAGATGATGGCCGCCTTGTTCCGGCGGGGAGTGGAGAGGTGGCGGTCGAGGCAGTTGTACGCCATGTTGGTCCGCCCGCCGACGAACCACTTCGCAAACGGCAGGTCCCATTCCAGGACCTTGTTCCACTTTCGAAACCAGTGGAGTTCGCCGGCCGCTTTGGCCCAGAACCCCTCCGGATCGCGGCGCGCGGCTTCATAGATGCCTTCGTCGGAGATGACGGCGTTCGCCCGAAATGCCTCGGCTGGGGCGAAGACGCGGCGTTCAACCAGAAGGGACTCGATGGGGCGGTTCGACATGCATGACCTCCGTGCGCAGAGTTTGATTGAAATGTTCCCGCCCTACGCGGGTGAATCCTATGGGTCCACCGGGGGAGGAAGCCTCGCGGCCGGGCCGAAGTCGGGCCCATGAGCCCAACGAGCATGGCGGAGGTCACCCGGCTGTCCGCATCGGCGCTGGCGGCCCAGATTCGTGGGGGCCGGCTCCGGGCTGCCGACGCCGTCGACGCCTATCTGGCGCGCATCGCGGCCGTCGATGACCGTGTTGGCGCGTACGTGCGCGTGCTCGCCGATCGCGCTCGGTCGCAGGCGCAGACGCTTGACGCAGAAATCATCGGCGGGCGCCTGCGCGGTCCATTGCACGGCGTCCCGATCGCAATCAAAGATCTGATCGCGATAGAGGGCGTCCCGATGAACGCGGGATCGTTGTTCCTCACACAACCCTCAGCCCAGACCGCCACGGTGGTGCAGAAGCTCGAAGGGGCCGGCGCGATCGTGCTTGGGACGACGACCCTTCATGAGTTCGCGTTGGGGATGACCAGCGTGAACCCCCACGGGCGATCGCCTCGAAATCCCTGGCACCTCGATCGGATCACGGGAGGGTCCAGTGGAGGCTCGGCTGCCGCGGTCGCCGCGGGTCTGGCCGCCGGCGCCGTAGGATCCGACACCGGTGGATCGATCCGGATCCCAGGCGCGCTGTGCGGGATCGTGGGACTCAAGCCGACCTTCAGCCGGGTCAGCCGTGACGGTATGCTGCCGCTTGCCGGTTCCTTCGACACCGTCGGACCGATGGTGCGGACTGTCGAAGACGCCGCCATCTTCCTCGAGGTGATGGCCGGGAGCGCTGAGGCCGACCCGGGTTCGGCGCCGGACCGGGTCACGCGTTATACCCAGGAGATGATGCGTCTGCCCGCTGGGGTGCGCATCGGCCGGCTGGCCGGGCCACCATTCGACGACGAGCTCGACCCGGCGGTCTCCCAGGCGCTGGATGAGGCGACGCACATGATGGAAGGGAACGGTGCGTCTGTCCATCCCGTCATTCTGAAGACCTTCGACGCGGGTCACCGGGCGCAGGTCACGGTGCTCCTCGCGGAGGCCGCCAACTTCCACCGCGGCGCGTTTCCGGGGCATGAACGCGACTACGGTTCCGACGTGCGGCGGCTGCTCGAGCAGGGCGCTGCCACGCCCGCGGCCGAGCTCGATGCCGCGCGCGAGGCGATGGCCGAGCTCCGGGCCGAAGTCGCCGCGGTGCTGACAAACTATCCGGTGCTGCTCGGCCCCGCGATGGCCGCCGGCGCGCCCCGGATCGTCGACGTGGATCCCGCCGGCGAGCGCTGGCCCGAGATCCGGCGTGTGCTCGGACGGTTCTCGCGTCTGTACAACGCGACCGGATTGCCGGCCATCGTCATCCCCGCGGACGTGGATGTCGATGGTCTGCCCGTCGCGGTCCAGCTGGCGGCCGGACCTTTTCAGGAAGGCCTGCTGCTCGCTGTGGCGCGGAGGCTCGAGCAGGAGATCGGATGGTCGCTGCCGGAACTGCCGCGCGCCGCTTAACGGAGGAGATGCTTCCGGGCGGCGAGAACTCGCTCTCGCCATGTTCAAAGTGCTGGTCTGGGCCCGGCGTCGGGAGGATCTGACGCCCGAGGCGTTTCGCGACTACTGGTTGCACACCCACGCGCCGCTTGTCCGGGCTTCCTACGACGGCCTGCGACGCTACATCGTGCACCCCGCGGTGGGTGCACCACGAGGCGAGCCGCTCTTCGACGGAATCGCGGAGATGGTCTTCGACAGCCGCGAGGCGTTCGTTGCCGCGGCTCGTTCAGAGGGCGGCCGCGCGGCCACCGCCGACCTGGCGAATTTCACGCGGGAGTCTGGTGCGATCTTCGTCGAGGAGCATGCGATCGTTGAGTGACGGCGAGGCCGCCACACATCCCGGCGAATCTCTGGGGGCCATCCGAACACTGGCACTCCTCACCAGCCTGGCGACCTTCGTGCTGCTGATCGCCGGCGCGACCGTGAGCGCAACCGGCGCCGGCCTCGCATGTCCGGACTGGCCGCTCTGCAACGGACGGTTGATCCCGCCGCTCGACCGGCTCGTGCTGATCGAGTACGGGCACCGGCTGCTCGCCTCAGCGGTCGGTGCGATGATGCTCGCCCTGGCCGTCCTGGTCTGGCGGCGCGCGCGCGGCCTGGTCCGCCTCATGGTCGTGTTGCTCATTCTGCTCGCCGCGCAGGTGGGACTGGGAGGCGCGACCGTCCTCTCCGCGCTGAAGCCCATCGTGGTTGGGACGCACCTGGTCACCGCCATGACGTTTCTCGGCCTCCTCGTGGTGTTCACCGCGCGGGCGCACTGGGAGACCGAGCCGGCGCAGGACTCACTCCCGGTACCGGCGGGCCTGCGGCGCCTGGCCCATCTGGCGCTCGGTCTGGCACTGCTGCAGATCGCGCTCGGCGGGTTCGTGAGCGCGTTTGGGGCCGGGCTGGCCTGCCCGGATTTCCCGCTGTGCAACGGGCGCATCTTCCCGGGGGCGCAGCCGGTCATCCTGATCCACGCGTTCCACAGGCTCGTGGCGTTCGCGCTCGTGGTGGCGATTGCGGTGCTGGCAGCCAGCGCGCGCGCGAGTCGCGACCGGATCGTTCGCACCGCGGCCGCGGCGGCGATGCTGCTGGTGATTGTCCAGGTCACCCTCGGAGCTTTGAACGTCTGGACGCGGCTCGACGCGACCGTACGCATCGCCCACCTGGCCGGCGCCGCCGCGCTGCTGGGCACGCTGGCCGCGCTTTTGGTGCGCGTACGGTTGAGTCGGGAAGCGCCCGCGGCCGTACGTGAGGTCGAAGCCGCGAGATCCGGGTGGGCGATGGACTATCTGTCGCTCACGAAGCCACGGATCATCGTGCTGCTCCTGGTCACGACGATCACCACGATGGTGGTCGCCGCGGGTGGTGCCGGGTTCGGCGCGGCCCTGGCCGTCTACACGCTCCTTGGCGGGGCGATGGCGGCGGGCGCGGCCAACGCCATCAACTGCTACTGGGACCGCGACATCGACGCCCTGATGCGACGCACGCGCGGGCGTCCGGTGCCATCCGGGCGCGTCGCCCCGCGCCGCGCGCTCGCCTTTGGGATCGGTCTTGGCGCCACCGCGGTTCTGGTGCTGGGCCTGCAGGTGAACTGGTTGAGCGCGCTCCTCGCGGCCGCGGGGATCGTGTTCTATGTCGGGGTGTACACGGTCTGGCTGAAGCGGAGCACGCCGCAGAACATCGTCATCGGGGGTGCGGCGGGCGCCATTCCCCCGCTCGTGGGGTGGGCGGCCGTCACCAACACGGTCGGGCTGCCGGCCCTGGTGATGTTCGCGATCATCTTTCTCTGGACGCCGCCGCACTTCTGGGCGCTGGCCCTCAACCGCGAGGATGAGTACCGCGCGGCCGGCGTGCCGATGCTGCCGGTCGTGCGCGGAAGGGCCGAGACACTACGGCAGATGGTGCTCTACACTATCGCGCTCTTTGCCGCCACGCTGGGGCTGGCCGCGCTCGGCGTGCTGGGGCCGGTCTACTTCGCGTCCGCCGTCATCCTCGCCATCCCGTGGATCATCCTGGTGGTGCGCCTGGTGCGCAGGACGACCGCCCGGACGGCCTGGGCCTTTTTCGAATACTCGATTGTCTACCTGGGGCTGCTGTTTGCGGCGATGGCGATCGACCGGCTACTCGCGTGACGCCGCGATCGAATACATCTTGACCTGGCCGGAGAATTCTGGCTATACTTTTGGCTATAATTATTTACGTGGAGAATAGCTGTGCGTTTTGCCAGCGTGGCCGAGGTTAGGGACCATCTGTCGGAGTATCTGAACAGGGCCAAGAGGCAGAAGGAGTCGATCGTCGTGACCCGTCACGGCAGGCCGTACGCCCTCATCCAACCCGTCTCGGAGCGAGACCTTGAGGGACTCGGGTGGCAGCGGCTTGCGGAGGATCGGCTCCGGGAAGCCTGGGAAGGGGAAGATGATGCCCTCTACGATTACCTGTAGGCGGGGACAGGTGGTCGTGGTCAATGTCCCGTTCTCAGACCACTCGGGCGTGAAACCGCGGCCGGCCCTTGTTGTGAGTGCCGAAGCATTTCACGGACCGCTGCCGGACGTCATCGTCTGCCCTGTCAGCAGCCAGCCACGATATTTCCGCCGCCCCGGCTCGGGGGACTGCCCCGTCCGAGAGTGGCGGTCTGTTGGACTTCGACGCCCGAGCACGGTTCGCATCTCGAAAGTGCTTGCCGTCGACAAACAGATCATCAAGCGAGTTCTCGGCTCTTTGTCTCAAAGCGACGTGGCCCGTGTCGACGCGGGATTGCGAGAAGCCTTCGGGCTCAGATGAACCGAGCCCGACTCTAAAGTGGCCCCCTCGTGTGCCTGACAACCGCCGGGACGGCGTAAGCGTTCCTTCATGACCGCTAACAAGCCGACCAACAAAGCCGAGCTCCTGCGCTTTCAGCGCGAGGGTCGCGAGCGATGGGAGGCGCTCCTGGCGCGTGTGCCCGCGGAACGCATCGCCGAGCCGGGCGTCAAGGGTGACCGTTCTGTGAAGGACATCGTTGCGCACCTCGCGGCGTGGGAGCGGCACGCAACGGAACGCCTGCACACGTTGGCGCGCGGCGCGGCTCTGGAGCCCCCTACCGCCGCCGGACATCACATGGGCCGAGTATGAGCACGCTTTCAACGCGCGCGTGCACGAGGCGTGGCGAAACCGAACGTGGGACGAGGTGCGCGGCGAGGCGGCAGCTGCATACGCCGGGTTCCTTGCGGCGGCGTCTGCCCTTCCTGAAGCGGCGCTCTTTGCACCGGAGAGGCCCGCTTGGCAGATCGTCGCCTACAATGGGTATCTCCACTACTTAGACTTCGCGGACGACTTGCGTGGCTGGATCTACGATCGGGGCACGTGAGGGGGACGGAGATAGATTCGGTCACCGGCAATCCACGCAGACCGTCCGTCGAATTCTACGGCTTCGGCCGGTTGCACCAACAGCAGCTCGTCCGTTGAGGCGAGGGCCTTCTTGATCCGCCGAATATTGGTCGTCGCAATCACTGCAATCGTCGTAGAGGGTTTCGTCTTCACGTCTCATCCCCTGGAGAAGTGATAGCCGCCAGGACGCACACCGGGGCCTACCGCAGGCGCAGCACGTTGACGGCGTCGGGCGCCAACGCAAAGAAGAGGATCACCGCGAGGAAGAGCGGGAGCACGACCACATACACCAGGCTGAGCCGCTCGTAGCGCAGGTGCATGAAGTAGCCCATGATGAGGGCCGCCTTCATCAACGCCAGGGTCGTCAGCGAGATCGCCAGCAGCACCTTGGGGACACGGACCAGCACGATGGCGAC
>JBOGSE010000051.1:0-3754 GCA_050694895.1 bacterium
AGAATCTGACCTTCCCCGTGCATCCCGACCCGATCTCAGGCCAGCACTGCTGGCATCAGGCGGTGTGGGTGCGGAAGGCCCGGCCCACCGACAGGTACGGCGAGATCGTGGTGGATACCCTGAAGGCTCGTGAGGCCTACCGGAAGTGGCTGGCGTTCACCCGTCCCGCCCTCACGCATTCCCCTGACGGCACTCGCAGACCATACTGGCTCATGCGTCCCCTGAAGCCCGGCAAGGATGTTTACCGGCTGCCCGATACCACGGAGCCCGCGAAGACGCAAACCTGATGGAACTGTTCCGCGCCCTTGCCGCATTCGCCGAGCCGCCCGCGGGCGAGCATGCACGCCTGGCGCGGGTCCTTGGGCTTCCCGGGATTCCTTCGCAGGCGGAGTACACGGAGGTCTTTCTCTTTCAACTGTACCCATACGCGTCCGTCTATCTTGGTGAAGAAGGCATGATGGGCGGCGACGCGCGCGATCGCGCCGCGGGTGTGTGGAGGGTGTTGAAGCAGGCTCCACCGGCAGAGCCCGACCATCTGGCCTCGCTCCTGGCGCTCTACGCGACCCTTGCAGAATGGGAAGAGGTCGAGTCTGATCCGGCCGGGCGCCTGCTGCGCCGGCAGACTCGCAAGGCATTTCTGTGGGAACACCTGACCTGCTGGCTCTTTCCGTATCTGGACACGATGGAGGAGATGGCATCGCCGGTGTATCGGGCCTGGGCGCAACTACTGCGCCGCGCGCTACTCGCCGAGATCGATGACCTGGGCCCTCCGGATGCATTGCCCCTGCACCTGCGTCATGCGCCGGGGCTGCCGCATCCCGGGGAGCATGGCAGGGACGCCTTCCTGGGGGGCCTGCTCGCGCCCGTACGCAGCGGCCTGATTCTGACGCGGGCGGATCTGGCGCGGGGAGCCAGTGACCTGGGTCTGGGAATACGGCTCGGAGAGCGGAAATTTGCTCTTCAGGGCCTACTCGCTCAGGATCCACAAGCAATACTGGGCTGGCTTGCCGCTCACGCTCACGCCTGGGCCGGCCGGCACCGTGGCGTCATCGGCGATACCGGTGACGTGGGCCGCTTCTGGACACAGCGCGCCGAGTCTACGGCGACGATGCTGCGCGACCTGCGCGCGCAGGCACTCCAGGATCTGGAGTGCGGTGACCCGCTGAGCGCCGTCAGGGAGAGATGACAGTTCAGGCCCTTGCGACACTGCTGGTCCTCGCAGCAACGATCGTCGCGTTCGTCCTGAACCGCTGGCGGCCCGACCTCATCGCCGTCGGCGTTCTCCTGATCCTGGCGCTCGCGGGGATCGTCACGACAGAAGAAGCCGTGGGCGGCTTTGGGATGCCCGCGGTGGTGGCGGTGGCCGCCGTGTTCGTGATCAGCGCAGGCCTTGAGCGCACGGGCGCGGCCATGCGTGTCAGTCACGCGCTGCGTCGCCTCGCAGGCAGGTCGCAGCGCCGGATGATCGTCCTCCTCATGGCTGCCTGCGGACTGCTGGCCGCCGTCATGATCAACCTGGCCGCCGTGAGCGTGCTCCTGCCGGTCGCCGCGGCGATCGCCGACCGCAGGCGCATGAGTCCCACCCTGCTGCTCCTCCCGCTAGCCTATGCCGCGCTCTTTGGCGGAAAGCTCACCGTGTTCGGCGGGCCTTCCAACCTTCTGATCGCCGATATTCTGCAACGAAACGGGATCGCGACGCTCGGACTGCTCGACTTTCTCCCCGTGGGGCTGCCTCTGCTCGTCGTCGGCACGGCGTGGATGGCCACGGTGGGCTGGCGCAACCTCCCGCCTCAGCCTCCCGAGGATCTCTTGCGTGCCGTCAAGCGGCACCGCACGCGGCTGGTCGGGCTGTACCGTCTCAGCGAGCGCTTGTTCGAAGTGCGTATTCCCGCCGGCTCGCCTCTGCTGGAGAAGACCATCGAGCAGAGCGAACTCGGACGGACGCATGGGGTCACGATCGTGGCCGTCGTGCGAAATGGGCGCCAGATTTCCTTTCCGTCCAAGAGCCTGGTGCTTCAATCCAACGACCGGTTGGTCGTTGCCGGCCGCCTGGATGAGCTGCTCGAAGCGAAGGCACTCGATCGGATGGGGATCGAGCTCGCCAGGGCGGAGGACATCGCGCTCGATACGTCTGAGGGGGGTGTCGTTGAGTCCGTCGTCTCGCCACGCTCGGAGTTGGCCGGACGGACGCTCCGCGAGATAGGCTTTCGGGACCGCTACGGCCTGACTGCACTCGCACTCTGGCGGGAAGGCCGCCCGTTCCGGACCCGCCTGGCAGAGATGCCGCTGCAGGTGGGCGATGGTCTGCTCATCTGGGGGCCCAGGAAGGCGCTGCGGGCTCTTAGAGGGGATCCGGACTTCATCGTCCTTGAGGAGGACACGTCCGCCGACGTTCGAGCGGACAAAATGATCCACGCGCTCCTGGCCGTCGTGATTATGATCGGCCTCGCTATCGGCGGAATACACATCGCCCTGGCCGCCGGGACGGCGGCCGCGCTCATGCTGCTTTCGGGCGGGTTGACGGCCGAGGAGGCGTATCGGGCCATTGACTGGCGCAGCATCGTGCTGCTTGGCGCAATGATCCCGCTCGGAGTGGCCCTGGACAAGACCGGCGCGGCCGGCGGCCTTACCGACCGACTGGTTGCAGCTGTAGGGGGAAGCCCGATCGCGGTTCTCGCCGTCATCATGGTCGTGGGCGTGGCCATCGCTCACTTCGTTCCCACCATCGCCAGCACCGTGCTTCTGGCCCCTGTGGCCCTCCATGCGGCGAAGGCGTTAGGGGCGTCCGGACTGCCCTTCGCGATGGCGATCATGGCGGCTATGGGGCTGACGCTGCTCACCCCATTTGGCAACCCTGTCATGCTCGTCGTGATGTCGCCGGGCGGCTACACGCTACGGGATTATGTTCGGTCGGGATTACCGGTCGTGGTCCTTCTGATCGTCGTCATGCTGCTTGTCATTCCGCTGGCCTATCCGTTCTTCCCCTCGGCCACCACCCGATAGAGCCAACGCGCTGACTGCGGCGATCGTGCCGCTGATCGCCAGTGCGACCGGCGCGCCGAGCAGCGTTGCCAGGATCCCCACGCCGAACCCCGAGACCTGATTGAACCCTATCGTCGAGTTGTAGAGCCCCTGCACTCGCGCGCGCATCGCGTCGGATGAGAGCATCAACAGCACCGTCGCCATTGCCGCATCGTAGACAGCGGCAAAGGCGCCAAAGACGACCGCCAGGACGAGCGACAGCGGGAACCACGGCGAGAGCCCAAACAGGGCAACGAACACGCCGAACCCGAACGCGGTCGCCGTGACGACGCGCTGTTCGTCCGCAAAGCGGCGACGGCCTGCGATTGCGAGCGTGGCGGCGACCTGCCCGAGACCGCTGGCAGCCGTCAGGTAGCCGAGCCCGACACCGCCCACCCTCAGCACGTCACGCGCCATGACCGGCAACATCGAGTTGTATGAAAAGCCGAAGCTCTCGGTCAAGAGGCTCAACCACAGATAGCGTCGGATCCGCGGCGTGCGGAGCGCGTATGTCAGCCCCTCCCGAGTGGCTGCGAGGAACGGCGCCTGCGGCTGCCGGGATTGCGTGGGCACCCTCAACCGTAGCACGCTTCGCGACGGACGCGACGTGAGCCACGCCTACCAGCAGATAGTTCTGTCCAACGCCCAGCGTGTCGATCACGTAGCCACCGGCCACCGCCCCCACGACCCGGATCAGGCCGCCCGCGAGGAACCGGAGGGCACTCGCGCTGAA
>JBOGSE010000052.1:0-2039 GCA_050694895.1 bacterium
CTGTGCGACGACCCCAATCACGGATGAGGAGACCAGGAACGGCTCGATGCCCATATCCACGAGCCGGACGACCGCCCCCGGCGCGTCGTTGGTATGGAGCGTCGAGAGCACCAGGTGGCCGGTCAGGGCCGCGTGGATGGCGATGCGGGCCGTCTCCTCGTCGCGGATCTCGCCGACCATGATGATGTCGGGGTCCTGCCGCAGGAACGAGCGCAGGCCGGTCGCAAACGTCAGGCCCGCCTTGGGGTTGATCTGCACCTGGGCGATGCCCTGCAGCTGGTACTCGACCGGGTCTTCGATCGTGATGATGTTGACCTCGGTCTTGTTGAGGCGGTTCAGGATGGCGTAGAGGCTGGTCGTCTTTCCGCTCCCGGTCGGGCCGGTGATAAGAATGATCCCGTATGGCTTGGTGACCAGACTCTCAAACCGCGGGAAGTCGTAGGAAAGCAGACCCAGCTTCTCGATGCCGACCAGCGCGGTCCGCTTGTCCAGGATCCGCATGACAACCTTCTCTCCGAAGGTCGTCGGGATGCTCGAGCAGCGCAGGTCGATCTCTCGCCCGTCGACGCGCAGCTCGATGCGGCCGTCCTGGGGCGCGCGCCGCTCGGCGATGTTCATGTTCGCCATGATCTTGACCCGGCTCACCGTCGCGGCCTGCACGTGCTTGGGCGCCATCTTGACACTGTAGAGCGTGCCGTCGATCCGGTACCGGATCCGGACATTGCTCTCCTGCGGCTCGATATGGATATCGCTGGCGCCCTGCCGGATCGCCTGGACCAGCATCAGGTTGACCAGGCGAACGACCGGCGCCTCCTCGGTGATCTGGCGGAGCTTGTCGATCCCGACCTCATCGTCGACGATCACATCGCTTTGGCGGATCTCCTGGATCACCTGATCGAGGGAATGATCCATCGCCGGATACTGGTTGACGGCGTACTGGAACCCCTCGGGGGTGATCGCGGCAGGGATGAGGTCGCGCTCGACAACCCGCCGGATGTCGTCGAGTGCGAGGACGTCCAGCGGATCGACCATGCCGAGGACCAGCGCGTCGCCATCGGTCCGTAGCGGCACGACCTGATACCGGCGGATCAGCGCCTCGGGCAGTGATGTCAGCACGGCCTCGGGAATCGTCGACCCCTGGATATGCGCGTACTCGATCCCGATCTGGTTGGCGATGGCTTTCGCGATGGCGTCCTGGGTCGTCAATCCCAGCGCGACCAGCACCTTGCCCAGCCGGTCGCCGCTGGTCTGCTGGGCCTGGAGGGCCTGATCGAGCTGCGCCCGGGTAATGAGGCCGGCTTCCACCAGCACTTCACCGAGGCGCACCCGCCGCCGGGCGACCGGGCTCCTGCTAGAGGGTCTCATGACGCTCCATGATCATCACGACGTGCGACTTGTGCACCATCACGACGTTTGTCTCGTAGAGCAGCCGGCCGTCCAGAGAGAACACGCGGGCGGTGGTGATGGGCAGGAAATCCTTGGCCTGATTGAGGCGGTCGGAGATACGGGCCGTCGACGGCAGGTGCAGATCGCCTTCGATCCGATGATGGGGCGTAAACATGATCACCTGCTCGCGGTCCATCTCGACCTTCATCGCCCCGACCCCCGCTCGGCGGCCAGGGACACCGCGCGAGGACCTTCCACAAGGCGCTGGATGCCCTTCAGGCTCATCCCGCGGTCGACCATGGCCTTGACCCAGCGAATCCGCTCAACGTCCTCTTCGCTGTAGAGGCGGTGACCGCCTCCGGTCCGGGCGGGCGAGAGCAGGTGGTACTGATCTTCCCACGCCCGGATGCGCCGCGCGTTCACGCCGGTCAGGTGCGCGACGGTGCGAATCGGATAGATGGGCGCGCGCTTGTCAACGATCATCGGAGACCTCCAGTGACTCCCGAGCGCTGCGCCGTGGCGTAGTCCCGGGTCGGACCAAACCCGTGCTCGCGCAGGTAACTGTAGATCTCCTGCAGCTTCGAGAACCCATGGAAATCGGGCCGGTACTCCTGGTCGGTCTTGTAGTCCAGCTCGACCAGCTTGTTCAGCGT
>JBOGSE010000053.1:0-1346 GCA_050694895.1 bacterium
ACCGGCGTCACGTGGATCTGGACGTCATCGAACTGGTAGTAGCGGCCGTGGTGCGTCACCGGCTTGCCGGTCCAGAGCGCCCGCAGAATCTTGATGCCCTCCACCATCCGCCCGGCGCGCTGCTCCAATCAGATCTTTGGGATCGCCCGCGCCGATCACGATGCCGCGGTTTGGGACGCTCAGTCCCAGGCGGATCTTCATTGGCGGGACCATGGCCTGGCGAGTCGACTACTCATTGCGTAGTATGGGCTCCTCGAGCCCGGAGGACGCCAGCTCGTATTTCCCCTGAACACCTCTCCCGGGCCTGCGCCGCACCCGGTAGAGCCGGCCGAACACTCGAGCAAGACGTTCGGCTTCCTCTGGGTGGACCCCAATCAGGTTGTGCCGCTCCCCCGGATCCTCGCGCAGGTCGTACAGCTCATCGGGCTCGCCCGCGGGCCGCTCGATGTAGCTCCACTCCTTCGTGCGTATGCACCTGTCGACGCCCTCGTGGTAGCCGGTGATAATCGCTTCGCGATGATCGTCCGAGCGACCCTCGATCACAGATCGAAAGGTCGTGCCATGCATAGCGGACGCATTTGACTCTAAGCCCAAAAGGTCAAGCATCGTGGGCACGACATCCTGAAACTGCACGAGAGCATCTGTGATCCGCGCGGCGCCCTGAGCACCAGGCAGCCGAATCATGAAGGGCACTCTCAGCAACTCGGAATAGAGGCGGTCAGCTCCTTTCAGGAACTTGCCATGATCCCCGAGAGGATGCCCGTGATCGGCCAGGACCAACACGATGGAGTCCTCGAGGTAACCGATCTCGTTGAGTGCGGCAAAGAACCTGCCGACACACGAGTCCACGAAGGACACTTCACCCGCGTACAGACCGCGGATGTGACGTACTTCTTCGGGAGTCGCCCATCGCTCACTGGGCCCGCCCATGGGAAGAATGAGACGGGAGCCTCGATACCCGGCGTCGGTGTAGGTGTCAAACCGGGAAGGAGGGTCCCACGGCTCATGTGGATCAAAGCAGTCAACCCACAGGAATACCCGGTCGTGAACGCGGTTCTTGCGAAGCCAGGCGATAGCCTCTCCCGTCACTTGCGCCGCAAACCAATCGTCTTATGAGGCGAAGGCGTCGGTGTTCGCGAGGAACTGAGCGACCCGGCGGCGCCAGTCTTCCGTGTACCGGGCGTTCACGTAGCGCTCGACCGACCGGCGCGTCGGCGCGGATTCCCACGGATCATACTCCTGCCCGCGAATCCAACGATAGGCATGAAAACCGCTGTGGTAGTTCATTCCCGGCGCGCGGTAATGATAACAATCCGAGATCAATCCACACACATAGCCTTCGCTGC
>JBOGSE010000054.1:0-8038 GCA_050694895.1 bacterium
AGCACGGCAAGAATACCCAGGATGCCGATGGCCAGGTCGAGTGTCGTCAGATCGCCGGCGCGCAGCGTGAGCGGTGTGTGGTTGACGAACAGGTAGATCATCGGGGCCACCGCCACGGCGGCGGTGAGCACGTCGATGAACCGGACGGGCGAGGTCGCCGCGCCCTTGCGCCGCATCGGGTAGAGCAGGAACACGAGCGCCATGACAAAGGCCACGTGCAGCGAACGCTGGCGCAGGGCCTCCAGCGTGCCCCACCGGGCGGTGTACAGGTGGAACAGCGCCATGGCCACGGCGATCCCGGACACGGCCAGGGCCCAGAAGCCGGCGAGGTTCCGGTAGTTATACTCGGGCTCGGCCTCGCGGAGGATCTGCTCAACGTCTTCCGCGGCAATGGGCTCGGCGAGCGATGGCGCTTCGGGCGGAACGATTTCCGCCGGCGCCGCGACTTCGGCCAGCGAAGGTACGGCCGGCGCAGGCGCAGGATCGGCGGGCAGTGCCACCGGCTCGGCGGATTCTAGCGCTGCCGGTGCCACCGGGTCAATCGACGTGATCGCGTTCGCGGGCCCCTCTGCCGTCGCGCTGCTTGCATCCGCGGCCGCGGGCTGCTCCTGATCGGAGGGCTTTCCCGGGCGCTTTGGCGCCAACGGCATCTGCCAGTCTTTCACCGGCCCGCCTCCGCCCCCGGCTTGGGCTCCCCCCGCAGGACCATCACCACGAGCGCAAGCACGAGGAGGAGCGCCCCCGCGCGCCCCAGTGATTGCGGGCCGACATGACCTCCAAGGACCGCGGCCGCGGGCCGACCCAGCACGAGCAGGCCGACCGCTGCGGCACCGACCGCGGCCACGAGCACGCCGGCGGCGCTGAGGTCCTTCGCGCGACCGGCAAGCACGTGGTACTGATCACCCACGTGGAGGTCGACCAGGACTTCCACCGCGGTATTGAGCAACTCGGCGGCCAGCACGCCGGCTATCGCCAGCACCACCGCGGCGGCGTCTGCAACCGGCAGGTCGAGCCACACGAGCGCGACGGTGATCGCCACCGCGAGCGCGACGTGGATACGCAAGGTCCGCTGCGTCTGAAACGCCTGCCGCAGACCCCGGCCGGCGAATTCAAAGCTCTGCCACAGCGAGTGCCGCACGTCTCACCGATCCTCGCCGCGTACCCGCCGCAAAGTCTTCGCGCCGCGCGCCCTCGCGACGATCGCCTCCGCCCGTGCCAGCATTCGCGCGGCATGGCGCGGCGTGTCGTCGCGGTGCCCGCGCAGGTGCAGCACGCCGTGCGCGAGCAGCAACGCCACCTCCCGGCGGACGGAATGGTGAAGCCGCCGGGCCTGGACGCGCGCGCGAGGGATCGAGATGACGACCTCGCCCAGGACAGGTGCTCCCCGGCCGCCGCCGGCGGGGAATGTCAGCACATCGGTGGGGCCGGCGTGGCCGAGATATCGGCGATTCAACCGGGCGATGGTCGCGTCATCGACGAGCGCCACCTCGATCTCGGCACGTGACGGGCAGCCCGTCGCCCGCATGGCCGCCCGTCCGACCGCCTGCACGAGGCGCCCGGGGACGATGGTGCGGGTACCGATGGTGACCACATGCACCCGCACGCCTACCTGGCCCGCGCCGTGCGCTCACGCCGTCTTCGCGCGAGCTCCCCTTCGAGGTCCGGGTATTCGAGGCGCGGGTGCATGATACCGGTGAGGATCCGGACAAACGCCGCGGCAATACGATCGAGGTCACGAAAGGTGAGGCCGCACTCATCCAGCTGACCATCTTCGAGCTTCTCACGGATCAGGCGCCGCACGACCTCTTCCAGACGATCCGGTGTCGGCCGCGTGAGGGACCGCACGGCCGCCTCTGCGGCATCGGCGAGCATGACGATCGCGGTTTCGGGTGTCTGCGGTTTTGGCCCCTCGTACCGAAACGCGGCCTCGTCGATGGCATCCCCGCGCTCGAGTGCCTGGTGGTAGAAGTAGGCGAGCCGCGTCGTGCCGTGGTGCTGTGGGATGAAGTCCGCGATCGTCTGGGGCAGGCCGTACTCCCGCGCCAGATCGAGACCGTCCCGCACGTGCGACGCCACGGTCAGCGCGGATAGACTGGGGGCCATTTTCTCGTGTGGATTCTCGATCCCCATCTGGTTCTCCACAAAGAATGCGGGCCGCCGGAGCTTTCCTACATCGTGATAGTATGTGCCCACCCTGACCAGCAATGCGTCGGCCCTGACGGCCTCCGCCGCCGCCTCGGCCAGGTTGCCGACCATGATGCTGTGATGGTACGTCCCGGGGGCCTCAAGCTGGAGGCGACGCAGCAGCGGATGCGCCGGGTTGGCGAGCTCGAGCAGCTTGATCGGCGTGATGAGGCCGAAGAGTTGCTCGAGGAACGGGAGTATGCCGATCGTCATCACGGCCACGAGCAGCCCGTTCGCGCCGGCGTACCCGGCGTTCATCGCCACCACGGACGTGGGTGTACCGTCAACCAGGCCGATACCGGCGGCGGCCCCGGCGTTCGCAATACCGATCAGCAGCCCGGCGACGCCGAAATCGGACCGACGATGGATCTGCCGCGTGGCGAAGACTCCGACGATCCCGCCGACGAATGCCACCACGACCGGGGCCAGCTGACGTTCCGCCACAAGGCCGACGAGGACCGCCAGCACTCCGGCCGTGAACACCGCCAGCCGGGGTCGCAGCAGAATGCCCAGCAGCATCGGTCCCACGGCCGCCGGCATCAGATAGTCGCTGAACCGGGGCGCGCCCAGGGTCTGGGCGAGCAGGACGGTGCCGACGACGATCAGGCTCCAGAGGACGAGATAGCGGCTCGTGGCCCAGATCTCGGGCTCGTATTGCGAGAGGTACACACCGGTCGCCAGCAGCAGCAGCGCGATGATGATCGTGAGGCCGCCAAACGTCGTCCAGGTGATGCGCGACGGATACATGCCTGCCATGGCGAGAATCTGGAGATGCGTGGGCGTGACGACGTCGCCTTTGCGCAGGATGCTCTCGCCGCGCTGTACCCTGACGCGAACGGGCATGACGACGTCGTCGGCGGTGGCCCGCCGCTCCGCGGTCTTGGCCACGTCGATTTCCAGGGTCGGCCGCAGGGCCGCGGCGGCGACCTCGCTTGCCAGCGCCACCAGCCCGGGCGGCAACGCCGCCAGGCGCACGATCGAACGCGCGCGGTCCCGCGCCGCCGCGAGCTCCCCCTCACGCACACCATCGACCAGGACCTGGTCTACCGCGCTCAGGGCAACTCGCTGCGCCGCGGCAAGGTCGTTCTTTGTGGCATTAGCGGCCGCGGCCGCCGCGACTTCCGACACCGGCAGGCCCGCCGCCTTTCTGATCGCCGTGATACGTTCGGCGGCCGGCCATATCGGAGCAACCCGGACCTGCTCGATCGCCGTGAAGGCACGCACCGCCGCCGCTCGAACCGCGGCCACCTGACCCGGGACGGGCCGCAGCGCAGGCGGCACCGACCGCCGGGCATCGGCGCGCGCCGCCTCCGTGCGCTCGGTGTCCTCAAACTCGATTGTGCGCGGGGCTTCGATGTCGCGGGGACTGGGCTGACCTATCCGGAGACCAAGCCGTGGCGGCAGATCATCGGCGCCGATGATCGCCACCAGGAGCAGCAGCGTGCATAGCCCCAGGGCTCCGCGCCTGACCCAATCCAGGCTGGCCATGGAGCGCACGCCAGCGGGAATCGACGTGGCGACCTTCACACCGCGCCTGCCGGAAGCCGATGCCAATGCGTACACATGCCGGGCTGCTGCACGCAACCCTCCCCAGGTCCGGCACCTTCGCCGGTTGCTCCAGGCCTACCTTCAGCTATTGTAGCGTGCGGAGGCGCTCCAGGATGAGGGCCCGGTCGGAGGACCGTCGCGGGACGACGATAATCGTGTTGTCGCCGGCCACGGTTCCGACCACCTCGGGCCAGGTCATCTCGTCGATGGCCTCGGCGACCGTCGCAGCGCTGCCCGTCATGGTCTTGACGACGATCAGGCCGCTGCCTTCGTCGATCTCCAGAACGTAGTCGCGGACCGCCCGGGCAAGTCTGACTCGAATCTCCGCACCCGAGGGTCCGGCATTCTGTGGGGCTCTATAGCGGTAGGCTCCATCGCGCGTCGCCATCTTGACCAGACCGAGGCGCTTGATGTCGCGCGAGACGGTCGCCTGGGTCACCCGGATCCCGGCGCCGCGGAGCGCGGCGACAAGCTCGCCCTGCGTGGTGATGGGCCGGGCCGCGATGATGTCCAGGATCCGCCGATCGCGGGTGTGCATCCAGCCATCCCTCTACGCGGGCACCGCCGCGAGGAGCCGCGCCTCGGCCTCCTGCTGATCGGTCCGCACCTGGCCGACCCACGCGCGCTGAACGGCCAGGGCTGCGGTCGCGGCCGCCAGCGCCTCCGCCACCCGCCCCGGCGCCGTGCCTCCCGGGACATCCTTGGCCGCCACGGCACCTTCGGGGGTCACCACGCGGAGCACGTCGGCATCGAAGCGGGGCGAGATCTTCCGATACGCTTCAAGCGGGAGGTCCGCCAGCTCACAGCCCGCGGCTTCGGCGGACAGGACGACCTGACCCGCCAGGTGATGCGCCTCTCGGAACGGCACGCCACGCCGCACCAGGTAGTCGGCGACCTCGGTCGCGGTCAGAAAGCCTCCCCGCAATGCCTCGGCCATCCGCTCGGGGTGCACGACAATCTCGCCAATCACGAGCGTCATCGCGTCCACCGCGAAATCCGCGGCCCGAAACGCGGTGAGTGCCGCTACCTTGTCTTCCTGAAGATCACCGCTGTAGCCGGCCGGCAGGCCCTTCAGCACTATCGCCAGCGTGACGAGCGGACCGGCCGCGACCCCGGCCTGCGCGCGCACGTGCTCGAGCAGGTCGGGATTCTTCTTTTGCGGCATGATGCTGCTGCCGGTAGCCAGTCCGTCGGGCAGGCTCACAAAACCGAATTCCTGGGTTGTCCAGAGCACGAGCTCGCCGGCCCACCGCGAGAGATGGAGCAGCAGGCCCGTGAGCGCCGCGACGATTTCGAACACGAAATCACGGTCGCCGGTCGCATCGATGCTGTTCTCGCTGATCTCGGCGAACCCGAGCAGCGCCGCTTCGCGAACCCGATCGACCGGGAAGCCCGAGCCCGCGATGGCCGCCGAGCCCAAAGGAAGCACATCGAGGCGCCGATACGCGTCCCGCAGCCGGCCGAGGTCACGCCCCAGCATCCAGAAATACGCCAGCCAGTGGTGGGCGAGGAGCACGGGTTGGGCCCGCTGCATGTGTGTGTATGCGGGCAGGATTATGGTGGAGAGCGTTCGCGCGCGGCCGAGTGTGGCATGTTGAAGCTCGCAGATCTTTTCGGCCAGCCGCCGCACCCGATCCTTGAGCGCCAGGCGAAAGGCCGTCACGACCTGATCGTTCCTGCTTCGCCCGGTGTGCAGCCAGCCGGCGAGCGGTCCCACCCGTTCGGTGAGCATCCCCTCGATAAACGAATGAATGTCCTCATATCCATCGGAGGGAATCAGGGTTCCGGCGTCGGCCTCGGCCAGCATCCGCCGCAGCGCTCCTGCCAGCTGGTCGTGGGCTTCGCGCGGAATCACGCGCGCCTCACCCAGCGCCGCCAGGTGCGCAAGGCTGCCCAGCAGGTCCCACCGCAGGAGAAACTGGAAGCGGTCTATCTGAAGGGATTCCAGCAGTGCGGCGGCGCGGGGATCGGGCCCGGCGCGAAACCGGCCTCCCCACATCCGGTACGACCGGCCCGGTTCAGCGGACCCGCTCATGCACCGATCGCATCAGGTGGGGATTCGCCTGCGCGAAGACTTTCGCGGGCAGCCCCCACAGCCTGATGAACCCGCCGGCGTCGCGCTGATCGTAGACGGTATCCTCGCCAAACGTGGCAAGCTCGGGGTTGTACAACGACACCGGCGAGCGCCGGCCGACGGCCATCACGCTTCCTTTATACAGGCGTACGCGGACCGTCCCGGTCACCGTACGTTGGGTTGACGACACGAAGGCGTCGAATGCCTGCCGGAGCGGCGTGAACCACTGCCCGTAGTAGACCAGCTCGGCGTACCGTGGCCCGATCTGGTGTTTGTAGTGGGCGCATTCGCGCTCGATGGTGATTGCCTCGAGGTCGCGATGCGCCGTCGTCAGCACGGTTCCCCCGGGAGTCTCGTAGACGCCGCGCACCTTCATGCCCACGAGCCGGTTTTCGACAATGTCCACCCGCCCGACCCCGTGCGCGCCGGCGAGAATATTGAGTCGTTCCATCAGGGTCAGACCGTCGAGACGCTCACCATCGAGACCCACCGGGCTGCCGGTTTCGAAGTCAATCGCAATGTACGCCGGCGTCTCCGGAGAGGTCCGCGGGTCGGCCGTGTACTGATAGAGATCGGCGGGGGGCTCGGCCCAGGGGTCCTCCAGGATCCCCCCTTCGCTGCTGCAGTGCCAGAGATTTCGATCGACCGAGAACGGCTTGGCCTTCGTCGCCGGCACCGTCACGCCGTGCGCCTGAGCGTACTCGATCGCCTGCTCGCGCGACCGGATATGCCACTCCCGCCAGGGCGCCACGACGCGCAGGTGCGGTGCGAGCGCCTGATACGCCAGCTCGAACCGCACTTGATCGTTGCCCTTCCCGGTGCAGCCGTGCGCCAGCGCGTCGGCGCCTTCCGCGAGCGCGACTTCGACCTGGGTTTTGGCGATCAGCGGGCGCGCCAGCGCGGTGCCCAGGAGGTAGCGGCCTTCGTACACCGCACCTGCCTGGACCATCGGCACAATGTACTCATCCACGAACGTCCGCTTGACGTCGAGCACGTGGGCGGCGGCAGCGCCGCTGGCCAGGGCCTTCTTGCGGATGGCGTCGAGGTCTTCGCCCTGCCCCACGTCAACGATCACGGCGAGGACCTCGCAGCCATAGGTTTCCCTCAGCCACGGGATGGCCACAGAGGTGTCGAGTCCGCCGGAGTATGCGAGGGCGACCTTCTTGACGGTCATCGTCCTGCTCCTTTCATCCCGACAGCGGCCTGCGCGGGGACCGCGGCGAGCACACGGTCGAGAATCGTCAACGCCTGATCGATCTCGTCAGGTGTCACAATGAGCGGCGGGGCGAATCGCAGCGTGTTCGCCTGAACGGCGTTAATGAGCAGCCCGGCGTCGCGGCAGGCATCGACGACCGGCGCGGCTTCACGCTCGAGCTCGAGAGCCTGGAGCAGTCCACGGCCGCGGATGGCCTTTGCCGCGCCCTTCGCCACCTGCGTCTGCAGCCCGGCGGCCAGTCGGGCGCCCATGGCGGCCGCCTGTTCGGGCAGCCGGTCTCTCACGATCGTCTCGGCTACCGCGAGCGCCGCGGCGCACGCCAGCGGATTACCGCCAAAGGTGCTGCCGTGGTCGCCGGGCACGAACGCCGACGCCTTCTCTTTGACCAGCATCACGCCGATGGGAATCCCACCACCCAGCGCTTTGGCCAGCGTCAACACGTCGGGCTCGATGCCATAGTGCTCGTACGCGAACAGCGTGCCGGTCCTCCCCATCCCGGTCTGCACCTCATCGAGGATGAGCAGGAGGTCGTTGGCATCGCACCATTCGCGGACGCTGGCAAGATACGCCGGTGAAGCCGGGACGATGCCCCCTTCACCCTGAAACGGCTCCAGCATCACCGCAACCGTCCGCTCGGTAGTCGCACCGGGAATGGCATCCATATCGTTGAACGGCACCGCGGCGAACCCGGCCAGCAGCGGCGCGAATGGCTGCTGGTATTTTGGCTGCATGGTCGCGGCGAGCGTCCCCATCGTCCGGCCGTGGAAGGACTGGTGTGCCACGATAATCTCGAAGCGATCGCGGCCGTCGCGGCGGCCCCACTTCCGGGCGAGCTTGATCGCGGCCTCATTGGCCTCGGCGCCGCTGTTGCAGAAGAACGCTTGGTCGGCGGCCGAGTGCTCGACAAGCCATCGGGCGAGCTCCGCCTGTTCGGGGATGTGGAACAGGTTCGACACGTGCAGCACGCGCGCGGCCTGCGTGGCGATGGCCTCAACGAGCTTCGGATGCGCGTGGCC
>JBOGSE010000055.1:0-10096 GCA_050694895.1 bacterium
GGATAGTCCGTCTCACCGCAGGAACCTGCGCGGCCTCCGGATGTGGCAGTCCAAGGGCAAGCGCTCCACCCAGGAGACCCACTCCGACAACCAGCCCAACACGCGTGCCGTTCATGGCTCTACCTCCGATGTCAGTCCCGCGCCCGGCCCTCACAGGCCAATCGGGAGTACTGTTTCCTCAGGCCGCCACGAAGAGCCCGGTGACGTACATGATCAGCAGCCCGGCCAGAAATCCCGCGAGGTTCGTGGCGGTGATCAGTTCATCCCCGGCCTGGCGGACCGTGAGGCGGGCCAGCTCGTAGACGACCTGGAAGATCGCGCCCGCGCCGATCGCGAGAAACACTGTGGCAAAGATCGGTGAGTACACGAAGCCGCCGATCCACGCGCCCGGGATGGTGGGCGCCCCGGCGATGATGCCCAGGAGCACGAGCTGCCACAGGGACGGGCGGTCGGTCGCCACCGGGGCCACGATCCCGAGGCCCTCGGTGGTGTTGTGCAGCATGAAGCCCAGCACCAGAAACGTCCCCAGCGCGACCTCGCCCAACGCATACGCCGCGCCGATGGCCAGGCCCTCGCCGAGGTTGTGCAGCCCGATGCCGAGCGCGATGAGATAGGCGAGCACCAGGCGCGCTTCCGGGCCTTCTCCCTTCTCCCGTGTCGTGCGCCGCACCAGCACGGTCAGGCCCAGGAATGTGCCCACGACGCCGATGGTGACCAGCGCCGTGCCCTGAAACGCCCCTGGCACGAGCGCGCGCACCTCCAAGGCCTCGCTCAGCGTGTCAGCGCCGAGGAACACCAGCAGCCCGCCGGTCAGGCTCAGGAAGAAGTTGAGCCACCGGCGGCCGATGCGCCGCAGAAACGGGAACCAGAGCAGCCCGATGAAGACGGGGATGACACCCACGTACACTCCGAGCAGCGTGAACGTCAACAGGTAGCGCGCATCAGGCCGCGGCGTTTCGACTGCGACGGCGATCTCGTGCTCGATTGTCAGGCCGGTACTGGTGAGCAGTACAATCTTGTGCGGCTCGCCCTCCACCCAAGGATAGGGGATAGTAATCGTCGCCCCCCTCAGACGCGGGATCGTTCGGTCCGGCGTAATCTCGTGGTGCCAGTACGCCTCGTCAACAATGACCTGCGCCACCGTGACGGGCTCGGGCCCACCGTTCGTGACGGCCACCGTGATCTGGCGCGGCTCAGCATTCAGCGTGACGCGGTCGATCGTCAGTTCTTCTACAGGAGGGAACGCTGCCTGGAATACACCCAGGGGGCCCCTTGCGAGAAAGAGTGCGATGAAGATCGCCAGCAGCGCGAGGGGGATCAAACCCGCCAGAATCAGCCGGCGCGCGTCGGGTTGCTCCCGCTCGCGCGCCCCCCGGTCGCTATGTCGCGCCATTCGGCGTCACCTCGAAGAAGCTCATCCAACCGAGCTCGACGAACTCGCTCACGTGGGCGTGGAACATGAACCGGCCCGGCCGCTTGTAGCGAAACTCCAGGATGGCCCGCTCAGCCTGGCCGAGCATGATGTTGTCCGTGAACTCTGTCGTCGTCAGGCGCGTGCCCGTGCGGTACACGTTGAAGAAGTTCGCGTGGAGGTGAAAGGAGTTGATGGGATCGAACTCGGTGATGTTGACCAGGTAGACTCGGACCAGCTCGTCCTGCTTGATGGCGATCGGATGCCGGACATAGTAGAACGGAATGGTGTTGACCGAATAGATCTCGTTCTCGCCATCGAAGTTTGTGTCAAAGCCGTTCATCATCATGACCAGCTCGCGCGCCGGTGGCCGCCCCTGCGGCGGATCGATGTTGAAGGTGCCGTAGAGGCCCTTGTGGATGTGGCGCTTGAGCGGCTGCACGTGACAGTGGTACAGGTGCAGCCCGAAGGGCTCGGCGTCGAACTCGTAGACGAACTTTCCTCCCGTCGGGATCGGATCCACGCCGTCCATACCCGCCGCGTGGAAGCCGTGGAAGTGGATGTTGTGGGGATGGCTCCCGGCGTTGATGAACGTGATGCGCAGCCGATCACCCTCGCGCGCCCGCAGCGTCGGGCCCGGCACCTGCGCGTTGTACGCCCAGGCCGGAAACTTCACCCCCGGCGCGATCTCGATCTCGTGATCGGCCGCGACGAGCTCGTACTCGCGCAGCGTGCGTCCCCCAGGGAGTGTGCTCACCTTGCCCCAGTCGAAGCGCGTCAGGTAGCGCATCGGGTCGATCCCAGGCAGGCGCACCGGCACATCACCGACGGCACCCAGCCCAGAGCCGTGTGACATCGGAGGCGGTGCGGCCGGTACAGCGGGTTTGGTCTGGACCGGCGCCGCGATAAGGGGCACTTCTCGCCGCCCGAGCATGCCTGCGGCCAGCCCGGTCGCGCCCGCCGCGGTCAGGCGGAGAAACCCTCTGCGTGACACGATGTTGCCCATGGCCACCACCCGTCCTTAGGCTTGTCTAAATTAGCCTTAGATAAATTATGGGCGGGACGGTTTCGCCCTGTCAAGCGGGTGGAGACAGGGGGCGATGCCCGGGCGTAACTGGCGGCTTACTTGGGGGCGATCTTGAAGCGGTACGATCCTTTGGCGACGAACCCGTCGTCTACAGAGACAGCCTTCCACGTTACGGTATACGACCCCGGGGCAGCAGGTTTGAGCCTGGCGATCATGGACTTCCGGTCCATATCCTGAAGATCCACGCCGCCCTTGCCGTCGTCAACGCGCCTGCCCCGGGCGTCCGTGACGCTGATCGTGCTGCGCTTCGCGTCCAGCTCGTCGTTGAACCACGCCCGCACGACCCTGGGCGCGGTCTTCACCGTGCTGTCGGGCGCCGGCTCCGAGCGCAGGAGCTTCCCGTGGGACCAGATGACGCCCCCCGCAGGCAGGCTGCCGGCTATCGCAACCGCGACCAGGAACCCGAGCACGATCTTCAGCATCGTCGCTCTCATCTTACGGGCGTCGCCCAGGACCCTTCAAGATGAATATACCGCGGTACCCGCGAAATGGTCCCACAGGACCCATGCGCTCGAGCAGATTCCCGCTGGCCGCCACCATCGTCATCACGCTCGCCGTCTACGGCTTCCTGGCCGCGGCGCTTTCGTCCAGACCGCCCGATCGCCTCCCTCCGTCGATCGCGAGCGCCCTGGCCTTGTTCCCGACGCTGATCGCGCTGGTGAACGCATCGGCCCTGGTCTGTCTGCTCACCGGATGGCGGGCGATCAAGGCGGGCCGCGTCGACGCCCACGGCAGGTTGATGCTCGCCGCGGCAGCCTTTATTTCCGCGTTCCTGGTCCTCTACCTGACACGGGTCACGCTTGGCGGCGTGAAGGCGTTTCCCGGACCCCCGGCGATCCGCCTGTACGTGTATCTCCCCGCGCTGACGATCCACATCGGGCTGTCGATCCTGTCCGTTCCGCCGGTCATTTACAACCTGCTCATCGGGCTGACATTCCCAGTGGGAGACGTCGCCAACACCAGACATCCCCAGGTGGGACGCGTGGCCGTTGCGCTGTGGTCCGTTAGCCTGACGCTTGGGATCCTGGTCTATCTGATGCTCAACGTGTTCTTCTAACTGCCCAACGCCGTCAGCAGCACGAGAAAGATCGCCAGGGTCAGGCCCGCCGAGGTCAGGCACCAGCTGCAAAACGTCCTGAGCACGACGACCTGAAGGTACGTGAGATACACGAAGAGGATCAGTGCGATCGCCGTGGCAAGAGCGGCCAAGCGGGTCAGCACCGGTTCAAACCCGGGGATCAGGGCGCCCGCTATGACCGCGCCCAGGAGGCCGCCGAAGAAGATCACCCCCCACGCCCCGTTCGGCACGCCCAGCAGGCGGCCATAGCGGCTGCGGATCACGGTCGCGCAGCCGCGGCCGATGCACGCCACCGGCCCGGTTGTGACTTGCTTGTACCAGATGTAGATGCTGACGCCCAGACCGGCGAGCGACAGCATGGTGAGCAAGAGTAACACGCGCCTACCTGGCCGCGCGGGTGACGCCCTGCGGCCTCACGGCGCGGATCTTGGCACGACCGTGTTCCGCAACACTCGGATCCCGAAGATCATATCGCGGGTGTTCGCGGACTGAGGGACCTCGCCGTTGACGCGCGCCACCAGGTCGAGCGGCGCAGGGTCCAGGCCGGTCGCGATCCACGGCCCGAGCGGTGCCGAGGCGTCGATCACCAGCCCCAGGTGAATTCGCGCGTGCGCCACGGCTGTTATGCGCCCGCGTGCTCGAGGATATCGAGCGTCCCCTCGATGCGGTCAACCAGATAGATCAGGCCATCAGCGTCAACGTACACGTCATTAGACTGAGGGACGCCGGTGGACACCTCAGGGACGTACGAGGCGATCTCCCGCGGCCGCATGGGGTCGCTCACGTCGACGACGCGCAGCCCGCCGGCAAAGTAGGTGAGGTAGATCTGATCCTCCCGCTGCATGCTGCCGGGCCGGTTCTCGTGGATGTTGTGGGGGCCGAAGCGGAACTCGGGATCGGCGAGACCATCGGGGGCGACCCAGAACGCCGAGATGGGAACGGGATTCCGCTCCTCGCGGACATCCACGACCCACAGAAACTTCTCGCGGTCCCATCCTTCCTTATGTTTCTTGAGGCCTTCCTGCGTGCAGATCACCAGGCCGCGGCCCGGCAGGGGGAGCGCGGTGTGCAGCATATCGCCGAACGGCGGGTGAAAGGTGTGATGCGTGATCAGGCGCGGCTTCGCCCAGGAGGTCATGTCGAGGATCGCCCATCCCCAGTCCACGCAGCCGACGAAGCAGCGATCCCCGACGACAAAGGGCGCCCCGTGGACGCGCACGCGCCAGGTGGACGGCCACTCGGGCCGCTCGCCGCCGGCGGTCCACTGCCCGGGGATCCACCAGCGGCCGACCTCTTCGGGCCGCTCGGGGCGGGCCAGGTCGAGGATGCGGTAGATCTGGTTGTTGTACCCCTCTGCCCCAGCGGAGAGGTGGGCATAGCGTCCATCCACAAACCAGAAGCGATGCACGCCTGGGCCGCCCGTGGCAAAGAACGTCAACTGCCGCGGCGCCGCCGGGTTCTTGATGTCGTAGATGCCGACCCCTCCGCTGAAGTCCGGGCCCTCGTAGCCGGGCTCCCGTTCATGGTTGACGATCATCAGGTCGCCGGCCACCTGCACCTTGTGCGAGTGGGTGTTGGCCGGCACGGGCAGCTGCGCGACGACTTTCGGTGACCGCGGATTCCGCACATCTACGATCGTTGTCCCGACCTCGTGCATCGGCGCGATGTACGCGTAGCCGCGATGGACCAGAACCTGTCCCGCCCCAACGGGTCCGTACGGCGTGCGGCTGACCAGGCGCAGATTATGCAACCGACGTCCGACGGCCATGAGTCTCCCTCCCTGGCGTGGAAGGTTTGTCTTCCTTCAACCACCTGTCGAACCACGCGAGAACGCGTCGGAGGAGATCTCGCTGATGCTGCTGCTCGCGAATGCCGTGCGGCTCGCGGGGATATGTGACCAGTTCGACAGGAATCCCCTGATTGCGCAGGGCTCGCTGGAAGCCGATCGCCTGGCTTACGGGGACCCGAGCGTCATTCTGACCGTGCAGGATGAGAAGCGGTGTCCTTGCATTCTTCGCAAACGAGATCGGTGAGAGCTGATCCCCGCGATGTGGCCCCGGGCCGTCCCACGGTCGGCTACCGCCAAGGGATGCCTCGAACGTGGGCAGGTCGCTGGTCAGCACCATCATGCGCCAGTCAGCGACCCCAGCGCCCATGACTCCCGCCTTGAAGCGTTTTGTCTGTGTCACGGCCCACGCGGTCATGAATCCCCCCTGACTCCATCCGCCAATGCCGAGCCGTTCCGGGTTGGCCACACCCCGGGCGATCACTGCATCCACCGCCGCCATGATATCCCGGTAATCGGCACCCCCGACATCGCCGCGTACCGACGCCGCAAATTCATGGCCGTGACCCATCCCGCCACGGCAGTTAGGGAGCAGAACGGCATAGCCGTGCACGGCCAGCCACTGCCCCCAGTCGTGGGGATGGAAATGAAATCCGTTGCTCCAGCGCCCGTACGGGCCGCCGTGGACCAGAACGACGGTCGGCAGCGGCCCGGCGGACATTCCAGGCGGCCGGATGAGGAGACCGTCGAGCGCAAGGCCGTCGGGGGCGGTCCAGAAGAAGGGTTCCTGGGTGCCAAAGGTGCATTGTGCCAGAGCCGCATGATGGTCGCTCACTAGCCGCAGGCTGCCGGGCCGGCCCACAAACACCTCAGGTGGCGCGCTTCCGGTGCTCTGCACGGCCGCAATCACGGGAGCAACGTCGCGCATCCCTACCGCGAACTGGCCGATGTCGCCCTCGGGAAAGGCATAAAGGATCTCCCGCGCGCCAGTCACCGGATCGAGCCACTCAAGGCGGGGCGTCAACCCTTCGGCCACTGCAATGACCACGCGCCGAACACCAGGGACGTGCCGCAGCCCCACGGCGCACCACGAGTCGCTTACGCCTGGGCCGACTATCCTGGGGTCTACCAGGGTCTCAGCACCAGTCGCCGGGTGGCGATAATCGTCTGCAACTCGTGTGGCAAAGATTGTGTAGGACGATTGCGGGTCTGCCTCATGCGTTCCCACGTAGAGGAGGGTCTGCGAGTCCGAGGCCCACGCCAGCCCTTCAGCTCGGCCGCGCGGCCGACAGATCTCCCGCGGCTCGCCGCCGTCTGGGGAGATAACGAAGAGGCGCATGCGTTCGCGTTCCTCCTGTTCGGGCGTGGCCGCGGCAAGGTAAGCGATCATCGCACCATCCGGTGACCACGCGAGCTCAACAACGTGCACATCGCCGGTGGGCAGCGTCTTACTGTCGCCGCTGGCAAGATCGAGCACGTGCAGCCACGCGTACGGCCACCGCTCGCCATAGACGTTCGCATCGTCGCGGTCTTTCTCGCGCCGTTCGTCCTCCTCCGTCAGTTCGTCCGGTGCCGTGAACGCGATCCGTGTCCCATCCGGCGACCATTTGAATGTCTCGATCCCTTTCTTCTTTCTCTTCACGAGGAGAATCGCCTCACCGCCGTCAACCGGAATGCGGTAGAGCCCTTTTGTGCCTCGCTCCGCCCGATCCGAAAGGAATGCCAGCGATCGCCCATCAGGCGCCCAGCGGGGTGAGTCGTCGCGCCATTCGCCGCGTGTCAGCTGGAACGCGGGTGCTGGGCCATCGAGCGGCGCGATCCAGATGCTCGCCTGTGGGTGTTCCCCGCCCTGACCGTAGGGTTCGGCGAAATACGCCACCCGGCCACCGTCCGGCGAGATCTGAGGGTACGTCGGATGTGCCAGTGAGACGATTAGATCTTCCAACTTCGCCGCGGTGCGCTGATCGCTCGACTGTGCCATGGGAGCCCCGCTAGAGCGCGGCACGCAGAATGCCCTCAGGCCAGTGCACGCCGAGCAGCGAGCCGAAAACTGTCAGGAACCCGAGTGTGACCGCGGTGAACGCCAGCGCCGGAATCGGACGCATCCGGGCCTGGCCCAGGGTGAACAGCAGCATCAGGGTCGCCGCGGCGATGTGGAATCCAATCAGCCAGAGTAGGATGAAGAATCCTCCCAGTGCCAGAAAACCCACGAGCCCGCTGCGGAGATCGGCCGGCGATGGCGGGCCTTCATCCCCCGCGAGCGACCGTCCCTGAAGTGACCGGACAACTTGGAGGACGGCGAGGGCAAGCCCAGGCACGGTCGCAACCAGGGGCATGAGGCGGGCGCCCGGGACGAATCCCCGGATCGCTATGAGCGAGCCGGCGAAGACAAGCAGCATCAGGAGGCTGAAGGCGAGATCGAGGGTCGATCGCTGCCCCACCTCCTGCTCCGCGGCCTGGGGCGCGCTGCGACGCCGCAGCCATCCGACAAGTCCCCAGACAAACGGCGCGACGAGCACCGCGCCGATGACCAGCACCGCGGGCCGCGCCAGCCACTCCCCTCTGCTGTACAGGTTCGTCGTGATCACAAAGTACCGCTCCATCGGCCCGGCGAGCACGAAGCCGATCAGCAGCGGCGCGCGGGGCCATCCCGTCCGGCTCATCACCCAGCCCAGGAGTCCCAAGATGAACAACCCGATGAGATCGCCCATATCCTGCGTAGTCTGATAGGCGCCCAGCGCGATCGTGATCAGAACGGGAGCCGCCAGACGCGCGAACGGGATCCGCGTGATGCGGGCCATGCCCGGGCTGATCGCAAAGCAGATCCCCGCGCCGACAACGTTGGCCAGCGCGTAGGACCAGATGATGACGTAGATGATGTCGAGGTGGTCCGTCATGATGCGGGGGCCGGGCAGGATCCCGTAGCGGAGCAGGGCGCCCACGAGCAGAGCGGCGGAGGCGCTGCCCGGAACCCAGAAGAGCAGGGTCGGGATCAGGTCGCCGGCCGCGACCGCGTTGTTCGCCGCTTCGGGCGCGATGATGCCGCGGATATCGCCCTTGCCGAAGCGGCTCTTGTCCCGGCTCGTCGCCACCACGTGCCCATAGGCCATCCATGTGCCCGCGGTCGCCCCGATCGCGGGGAGGATGCCGGCCCACACGCCGATGAGCGCCCCGCGCAGCACCAGCCACTTGTGGCGCACCACGTCCCGGATGCCTTCCGCCCACCCTGTCCCCAGCTCCGTGACCTCTGCGATCGCGCCGCCGCGCGACAGCAGCGTGATCACTTCGGCGACCCCGAAGATGCCCAGGGCGATCACAACGAGCGGGATCCCGTCCATCAGGTAGAGCCGGCCGAACTGAAAGCGCAGCTGCGCGGCCGCGGGAGATGGGCCGATCATCCCGATGAGGATCCCGAGCAGGCCCGCGATCAGGCCCTTGGTGGCCTCCTTGCCGAGCAGGCTGCCGGCGTAGGAGACGCCAAGCGCCGTCAGCATGAAGAGCTCCGGCGAGCCCAGCGCGAGCACCAGGGGGCGCGCGATCGGAATCGAGAGCGTGAGGCCGATGGTCCCGATCAGTCCGCCGATCAGCGAGGAGAGAAATGCGGCGGACAGCGCGCGGGCGGCCTGGCCCTGACGGGCGAGCGCGTGTCCCTCGATCACCGACGTGGCCGATGCCGCCGAGCCGGGCGCGCCAATCAACACCGACGTGATCGTATCAGACGTGTGCACCACCGCCAGCGCGCCGGTGAGCACCGCGGCCGCGGCGATCGCGTCCAGGCGATAGATATATGGAAGGACCAGCGAAACCGCGACGATCCCGCCCATACCGGGCATGATGCCGACGACGATCCCGGCCAGCACGCCCGCGAGGAGCAGCGCAATGCGGCTGGGATCGGCGAAGACGGCGAGCGCCGTCAGCGCGGCATCGAGCATGCGCTGTTAGTGCAGTGACCCATGAGGTCGAACTCGGTCCGGGCCGAGTTCATCTCGCCGCACCTTTGAGATCGAAGAAGTGCTGACCCCTGCTAGATCGTCTGGCCGTACTTCTCTTGCATGAGCGTGCGGATGAACTTGGTGACGTCCAGCGTGATAGAAAGACCCCGGTGCACGGTGGATTCGACCTTGTCGCCGCGGATGAGTGCGTAGCCTTCGAGCAGCTTTTTCGCCTGGTCCTGGAACTCGCGATCGCGGTTCATCCAGTCGATGGCGTCGTGCAGAGGCTTGATGACCTCCGCCGGGGTGCCGTCCGGCGCCCACAGACCACGCCCGTAGACCCACGCGGCCGCCACGGTCGCCCGATACGCCTTCCACCGCAGGGCCCCCTCGGGTTTTCGATTGAACATCTGCTGGTACACCTCGTAGACCGTAGGCAGGTCGGGCACCGCGGGATCCCGGACCACCTGACCCTTCTCGTCGATGTAGCCGAGTGTCATCAGCGGGGTGACTTTTCCTTCCCGTACCAGCGGCAGCACCTGAGTCACGTACACGATCGTTGCCTGGAAGTCGAGGTTCAACTCGCCACGCTCAAAGGCCAGACGGGTCGGTCCCACGCCCTCGAAGCCAAAGACGACCCGGGGGTTCGCGCCCAGCAATTCGAATGCGAGCAGGGCCGTCAAAACATTGCCGGGCGGCGAGGGGCTGCCCATAACCAGCCCCTGGGCTTTGATCAAATCGGCCGCGGTGCGAATGCCGGTGCGCGGAGAAACGTAGAAGACCGCGCCGCCGCCGCTGATCG
>JBOGSE010000056.1:0-3850 GCA_050694895.1 bacterium
GAGGCTATCGCAAGGCGGCCAGCGCCGCCGCGCCGGCCGCTCCCGCAAGCGTCGCGAAAAGATTCACCACGTGGTTCGTAAGCCACGGCACGCCGCGAACGAGCACCGCTCCTCCGCCGGGTTCTTCAGTTATTCCACCGTTGGGACGGCGGAACGACGCCTGCAGTGTGGCGCCAAGCAGGCTGTCGAAGAACATGGCGAGCACACCGGCGATCCAGGCAGCGGTGAATGTGTGCGCCTGACCCTGCGCGCCACTCGCGGCAATCAGAATCGCGCCCGCGACACCTGCCAGCGTCCCCACTAGCGACACCGCGCCTGAGGTGCCCGCCGGCACATACGCGCCGCTGGTGAAGAGGCGAGGCGGGTGCCGGCTCAGCATGCCGAGTTCTGTGGCCCACGTGTCCGCCGCGGATGTCGCCAGCGCGCCGAGGAACGCGGCGGGTAGCAAGGCGCGAAGCGGCTCAGAAACCAGTCCGCTGCCCCACAGGAGGCTGACCAGCGCCGCGACACCGCCCGTGCCGATCACCTGTCCGGCACTACGCCCGCGCCTCCGGTGCTCCGGCTGGCTCTTGCGATCTCGGCCCACCATCGTGAGCGCGGTGCCCGAGAGAAAGAACGCCAGCAGCGCCGCGGCCCACACCAGCCCGCCGAAGTGGAAGATTGCTGCCCCGATGAGTGCCGCCGCAACGGCACCACCGGTCGTGAGCCACCCGAGCAACCGAGCGACGATAGACAAGGCTGCCGCCAGAAAGAGGCTGAGCACAAACTCTCAGGTTGGTCAAAGGCCGAGGCACATCCTGTCAGGGTAGGATTCATACAAGAGGCGATGTAGTTGAAATCCGTCGTGCGCGCGTTCAAGGGATCGCTCAGATGGCGTTTGATGATCACCGTACTCGGCGCCGGCCTGGCAGCGCTGTTAGCCTTTCTGGGTCTGAATCTGCGTTCCCAAATTGAGATGAATCTATACGATCTTGCCTATGTCGATATCTACGGCGATGTTCTCTTGACCAGTACTGACGGGAGGCGTCAACGAAAACTCATAGACCGCAGCCGGTGCCCCGCCACTTCTCGCTTGGTCTGGTCCCCCGCGGCTGACAGATTGGCATGTCTAGGGCGCGCCAATCGAGATAGCCTTTCGGATTCCCACAGCATTCTGGCTGTTGCGGACATCGCCGGGCGAATGATTACAGACATGAAGTCTGTCACTGACTTCGCATGGTCGCCCAGCGGCCGCAGCATGGCTTATGGTCTCGGCATCGACCTGGGAGAGCCTACACGATTCTACGTCGCCGATGCGGAGGGCAGGATCCACGAGCAGTTTGACGGTCTGAGCTGGGGCGTGGCCTGGTCTCCGGACGAATCGGCTCTGGCGTATACGGATCTATCCGGTGATCTCGTCATCTTTGATATGAGGACGAAGAACAGGCAAAGGCTCGGACCGGGGACGATCCTGGCGTGGGTGCGGAATGATTTGGTGCTGATTGGCATTGACCGGCGCGTGGCGGATATCGGCGAGTACGACATCTATGAGGCGTACCTGTTGGACCTGCGGGATCGCAAGAGGACGCGCTTTGAACTACTGGACGACAGTACTCAATTCTGGGTTTCACCCGCGCATGACGATCCGTTCATCGTCGTGTACGTCCGAGAGGGAGGAGATCAGCTGAGCATCGTCCACCTTACGCCCTTACGCATGAACCGTGTCAAGGGCTCAATGATTAACTCTGCCGGAAGTCACCATGTCGTCGGAGGGGGTATTCTGGCTTACTCCCGCGACGGGTCGCAGGTGTTGTGGGCTGACTTAGGGCGTGAATCTCCAACCGCGATTTACCGCATGCTGGCCAGCGGAACTGCGGTGACGAAGATCGGCACCGTTCCCCCGGGAGCCGTCCGCTTCTCCGATAGTCTCACCCAGGTGGCATATGTGACTCTGGACGATAAGCCCACTCTGTGGACTGCGCTCATTGACGGTCGTCAGGCGCGTCGGATCGGTCGCTTCTACCCCGAGTCGCATTTCGGCGACTTTTCGTGGCGTCCCCGAAAATGAAAGCTCGGCCCGCAGCTCTCCTGATCATATTCCTGGGAATCATCGCCGCCCTTGCGGTATCTCTCCGCTACCCGCGAAAACCGAACGGTTGGGAATTCTTCCCAAACGAACCGTATCGACTGGAGAATCGCCGGATAGAGGTCATTCACGGTAGGCGCGTGGGCGGCGGCTGCGAGTTCACTACCCCTCCCCTGAGCGCGGGCCCCGGCGATCCGCTTCCCGAGAGCCGGATGCTCGGGATCGACCACCGCGATTGCACCATCTTGATGGAAACTGGCATACCCTCGACCCGCAGATCGCGGTAGAAACCCTGTTGATAACCAGTGATTCTGTCCCGCTAACTCTCCAGTGAAAATGTCACTCCTGCCTCACGAAGCGTCTTGCGTCTGACGGCCTGTGCCGCAAGGCGTCGCCACGGATGATTGGCTTGGGGTTTCCATGGCGTTTGCCGGTTCTTCCCGCGCAAGCGGGATCGGACCTTCGTCTGAGAGGCTCCAGGATGCGTTTTGCGAGGGCGCGGAGGTATCTGGATACCCCTCGCGGAGCTCGGGCTTGGTGGTGCGGTGAGCAACCGAAAGGGCACAGACTGTTCATGGTGCCAGACCGCGAAGGTGCCGTCGAGCCGGTGATGCAGTTCGACGCGCGCCTTCGCATAACTGCGCCCTCTGGGCCCCGGCAGCAATTGGAGACAGTGCGGGCCGAGGGTGACGGTGTTGTCCAGCTGGACGGTGCGCAGGTACTTGAAGCAGAAGATGGTCTGGGGATCGAGGTGGGCGGGCCACGGGCGGTACGCCGATCCTGGCTGCGCGGCGGGTTTGGCGAATCGGGCGTTGTAGCGCGCCAGGAAGCCGGGCAGGAAGGCGTTGGCGGCGTCCTGGTTCCGAATCCTGGCCAGGCGCAACTCGGCCACGAGCCGGTCCTGAAAGGCGCCGAAGAGCCGCTCGATGCGGCCCTTGGCTTGCGGGCTGGAGGCGGGAATCCACTGGATGCCCAGTTCTTGCAAGAGCCGGCCGATCTGGGTAGGGGCACGCTGGCCGCGGAGTTGTTCGGCCAGAGTCTGCGGGGCTTTGGGACGGCGGTGGAAGATCCCGTGGCGATCGGAGTACGCAGCCAGCGGGACGCCGGGACCCAGCGTCGTCTGCTCGAAGACGTGGAGGTACCCGTGGGCAGTTTCCTCGTCATCGAACCAGCCGCCCAGGATTTTGCCAGTAGCATCGTCGAGGGCGGCGTGGAGGACGAGACGAGGGCCGCGGTTTTCCAGCCACGCGTGATGACTGCCATCCAGTTGGGTGAGCATGCCTTCTTGGGGCATCCGCTCACGCCGAGCGCGATGCCGGGGTGGGCGACGTCGACGGGGGCTAGGGATGCCGGCCGCTTTGAGGATACGGCACAGCGAGGTGTAGGCCACCATGAGGTGCTCGCGCTCGGCGAGCAAGTCCTGGAAGTGCTGGTAGTTGGTGCCGGCGTACCGGGTCCGAGCCAGGATGGTCACACGGTCTCGGAGGGCGTTGGGCAGGCGGCGGGACGAGCGGTGCCCCCGGTTGCCGTGAACCAACGCGGCCGGGCCGCGGAGCCGGTAGGCTCGGCGCAGACGTCGCGTCTGCCGGATGGAGAGGCCGATCAGCCGCGCGGCTTCGGCCATGGCGATCTCCCCTCGCGTGAGAGCGTTGAGGACGATGAGGCGCTGCTGGGCACGGTGCGACAAGATGATCTCCCCCATAGTGCCGTCCGGAATTCGCCCGGGAGGGGGGAGGACATTTTCACTGGTGAGTTAGGGGAGGACATTTTCATTGGCGATCCACA
>JBOGSE010000057.1:0-2569 GCA_050694895.1 bacterium
CTGGCAGTGGAGTTCCTCGCCGCACCGGGATGCGCAAGGGGGAGTTCGTCAACCTCACCACCGACGCCATCGTGCAGATCGGCTCGTCGTTCTGGCTTCATGTCCCGGTGGGCAAGCTCCACACCGATCGCTACATCCCCCTGCATCCGCAGCACATCGCAGACCGCACCGTGGCCGACGAGTACTTCTCGGTCTCCGAGAAGGTCGAGGCGCTCTATGACCAGAAGGCCAGGGAGCTTCCGGCGGATGCCGAGGGCGCCGAGATGGCGAAGCTTCGCCGGCAAATGCACCAGCGCATGCTCGGAACGGCTACTGCGCCCGGCCCGTCGGGCTCGACTGTCACTTCGAGTCGATCTGCGAGTCGTGCACCTTCTTCGTGACCACGATCGAGTTCAAACCCACCCTGGAGCGCCAACGAGACGACGCTGCGGCCAAGGGCCAGATCGGCCGCCAGAAGATCTTCGACGGGCTACTCAAGCGGCTCGACGGGAAGGCCTCGTGAGCCTCCCACCGGACTCGCCGGCCCGGAACCAGAAGAATCTTTCAGAGATCCCTTGACAGGATCACCCGCATAATGCCCCAAGAGCGCAGCTATGGCCTCGAGGGACATGCCGCGGTTGATGGCCTGGGTTGCGAGCGTGTGGCGGAGCTGGTGGGGGGTGACGTGTCCGATGCCTGCGACGGCCGCCACCTTCCGTAGAGCGTGATCGACTCGGGAGACGCCGATGTGACGGCCCCGCTCGACGAAGAGCAGGTTCGAGCGCAGGCCTTCTGGGCGCCTCGCCAGCCACTGGTCGAAGAGCGCCTTGAGCTGGGGGTGAAGCGGGATGTAGCGATCGGTGTGGAGCTTGCCCACGGGGATGCGCAGCCAGTAGGCGGAGCCGATCTGAACGACCGCGTCGACGGTGAGGGCGACCAGCTCGCTCTTGCGCATGCCCGTGCGAGCGAGCATCTCCACGGCCAGGCGCACGAACGGGTCTCCGTCCCGACGGGCGGCCTGCAGGAGCTTTGTCGCGGCGGCGTCGTCGAGGAAGCGAGGGAGGGGCCGGTCGAGGATGGGCAGGTCGCCGCCGAACAACAGGCGAGCAGTGGGGGCGTCCTCGCAACCCCATTCCATCATTCGTTCGAAGAACACGGCGAGTCCGCTCAAGCGGTTCCTGATGCTCGCCCGGGCCAGGGTCTTCCCCTTGCCCGGCCGCTTCATCGGCCGCCCGGCCAGCCAGCGCTTGTAGGCCTCCACATGCGACCGGCGGATCTCGGCCACGCAGCTGACCTCGGGAGCATGATCGGCAAGGAACACGCCGAGCTCCCGCAGAGCTGCCTCGTTGCGGACAACTGAACTTCCCCCCTTCCACCGGACACCCTGGACCAGCCGGTGAGGCTGGGGAGAGGATGTGTCCATGCAGCGGTACTCGGAGGAGTTCAGACGCGATGCCGTCGCCTTGGTCCGGACCTCAGGGCGTCCGATCGCCCAAGTCGCCCGGGACCTGGGGATCAACGACGTCACGCTCGGGAACTGGGTGAATGACGACCGAAAGAGAAACGTCAAGTCCGCCGGCCTTCCCCCCGGCCAGGAGGATGCCGAGATGCAGGAAGTCCGGCGCTTGAAGAAGCGCATTGCAGAGCTCGAGATGGAGCGCGAAATCTTAAAGCGAGCTGTGGTCTTCTGGGTGAAGGAGTCGAACGAGTGAGGGTCTACCGTTTCATCGACTCCCAGAGGACCGTGTTCCCCACCAAGACCCTGTGCCGGGTGTGCGAGGTGGCAACATCCTCCTTCTATGCCTGGGCGGGCTCCCAAGCCGCGGGCCCAGATGAGGCCACGCTCGAGGAGGCGCACCTCGCGAACCGCATCCACGACATCTGGACGCGGAGCCGCTACGGCGTGCCCCGCGTCACCGCCCAGCTGTGGCGTGAGGGAGTGAGGGTCAACCACAAGCGGGTGGCCCGCCTGATGTGCCTGGTTGGGATCCAGGGCACCTGCGGGCGCCGCAGAGTCGTCACGACCCGGTGTGACCCCAGCGCCACGCCCGCACCCGACCTGGTGCAGCGCCATTTCGACCAACTCGCCCTCGACCAGCTCTACGACATCACCTACATCCCCACCGACGAGGGCTTTTGCTACCTCGCCGGCGTGCTCGACGCCTGCTCCCGCCGGATGGTGGGCTGGTCGATCGCTCACATGCGCACCGAGCTCGTTGTCGATGCGCTCCGCATGGCGGCCCTCACCCGGGGCACCGACACGTTCGAGGGGTTGATCTTCCACTCCGATCACGGCTGCCAGTACACAAGCGGGGAGTACCGGGAGCTCTGCGCCGAGTTGGGCATCACGCAATCGATGGGCGCCGTCGGCGACAGCTACGACAATGCCCTGGCGGAATCGGCGTGGGCGTCGCTCAAGCGAGAGCTTGTTTACGAAACTCATTTCAGGTCCATTGAAGAGGCCAGAGTGTTTGTGTTCGAGTGGATACTCTGGTACAACCTCTCTCGCCTTCATAGTTCCCTAGGCTACCAGCCACCGGTGGAATTCGAAGAGCAACTCAGAGTTCGGCAGGCAGCATAGATTCGTGTC
>JBOGSE010000058.1:0-7453 GCA_050694895.1 bacterium
TGATGAAGGTTGGGGGCTTATGGGTCTCGCCGGTCGAAGTAGAGAACGTGCTCATCGAGCATCCCGCGGTCGTCGAGGCGGCGGTCGTCGGCGTGCCGGTGGAAGGGCTCAACAAGATGAAAGCCTACGTGATCGTGCGCGAGGGGCACGCTGGAACGCCCACGCTGGTGGAAGAACTCCAGCAATGGTGCAAAGGCCGGCTCAAGCGCTACGAGTACCCGCAGATCATTGAGTTCGTTCCGGACCTGCCAAAGACCATTACGGGGAAGATCCAGCGGTTTAAGCTGCGTCAGGCCGAACCCGTAAAGACCTAGGCGCTGGCGAGGCCATGGCGGTTCAGACGCGCGACATTAGCCTCGACGACCGGTACCTGCTGGAGGCGGGAACGGTCTACCTCCGGGGCGTGCAGGCCCTGGTGCGGCTGCCCATCGACCAGCACCGGCGGGATCAGAAGGCCGGGCTGCGCATCGGCACGTTCATCAGTGGATATCCGGGCGCGCCGCTGGCCGGGTACGATCTGACGCTGCAGCGGA
This sequence comes from bacterium, assembly GCA_050694895.1. Classification (GTDB taxonomy): domain Bacteria; phylum Sysuimicrobiota; class Sysuimicrobiia; order Sysuimicrobiales; family Humicultoraceae; genus JBQTJP01. The sequence goes on from JBOGSE010000058.1 coordinate 534, forward strand.
TCCGCCCGCAGCTCGAAGAGCACGACATCGTGCACGTCCCCGGCGCCAATGAGGATCTGGCGGCCACGGCGATCATGGGCACGCAGATGCTCGACCGCTATCCCTCTTCGCGGTTCGACGGCGTGACCTCGATCTGGTATGGCAAGGGACCGGGCCTCGATCGGAGCGGGGATGCGATCAAGCACGGTGCCTTCGCGGGCACGAGCCGGCATGGCGCGGTCCTCCTCCTGTGCGGTGAAGACCACGAGGCCAAGAGCTCCACGTTTCCGTTCCAGGACGACTACGCGTTCATGAGCGCGGGCATTCCGGTCCTCTATCCGGCGTCGATCAAGGAATTCTTGAGCCTGGGTCTGCATGCGATCGCGATGTCGCGGTACAGCGGCTGCTGGGTGGCCATGAAACTTGTCGGCGGCCTTGCCGACGGCGGCGAGACCGTGGAGATCACCCCAGATCGTCCGGCCGTCGTGATCCCCGACCTGACGACGAACGGCCGCCCGTATCAGAAGGAGGCCGAGTTCTCGTTCTTTGGGACCAGGACGATTGAGATCGAGCGGCACATCTACTACGAACGCCATCGAGCCGTGGCGGCCTACGGCCGCGCCAACGGGCTTGACCAGATCGAAGTGCACGGGACGCGGGACCGCCTGGGCATCATCACGGCCGGGAAGAGCCACGCGGATGTCTGGCAGGCGCTGCTGGACATGGGCCTTGATGAAGACGCGCTGCGGCACCTGGGCATCCGGCTCCTGCGTGTCGGCCTGATCTACCCCCTGGACGCGCAGATCGTGCGCGAGTTTGCGCATGATCTGGACGAGGTCGTCGTGGTCGAGGAAAAACGGGGCTTCCTGGAATCCCAGGTCAAAGAAGCCCTCTGCGGTCTCTCGCGGCCCATCTCCGTCGTGGGCAAGTACGATGAAGCCGGCGGGGCCCTCTTCCCCATCGAGAGCGGAATGGACGCCGACTTGATCGCCGAGCGCCTCGGACCGCGGCTGCTGAGTTACGTCCCCGCGCACACGGGGATCCGCGCGCGCCTGGCCGAGCTGCAGGCGATCCGCTCGCGACGCTACGATGCGCACCCGCTGCGTACGCCGAACTACTGCTCGGGATGCCCGCACAACGTGAGCACGCGCCTGCTGGAGGGCCAGGTCGCCTGGGGCAGCCCGGGATGCCACGCGTTCGGGTCGGTCATCGAGCAACCCGAGCGGCACATCGAAGCCATGACCCAGTACGGCGGCGAAGGCGCGCCGTGGATCGGCCTCTCACCGTTTACCGATCGGCCCCACATGGTCCAGAACATGGGGGACGGTTCGCTGTTCCACTCGGGCTATCTCAGCATCCGGTTTGCGGCGGCCGTGGGCGCCAACATCACCTACAAGATTCTCTACAACGGGTCGATTGCGAACACCGGCGCGCAGGTGCCGGTGGGGCAGCGGACGATCCCCGAACTGACCCGGCTCTTTGAAACGGAAGGCGTCCGGGAGATCGCCGTGATTACCAAGACCCCCACGGCGTATCGCGGCGCGGGATTTTCCTCCATCACACGCCTCTACCCCGTGGACGACTTTGATGCCGCGCTGAAGCGCCTCTCACAGACACGGGGCACCACGGTGCTCATCTACGATGAGATGTGCGCCAACGAGCGCCGGCGCCAGCAAAAACGCGGTGCGCTGCCGGCGCCCAACCGGTTCGTCTTCATCAACGAGGCCGTGTGCGAGAATTGCGGGCACTGCGGGGCGCTCACCAACTGCATGTCGCTCCAGAACGTCGAGACCGAGTTCGGCCCAAAGACGCAGGTCCACCAGTCGTCCTGCAATCAGGACGACCGCTGTCTGGAGGGCGACTGCCCGTCCTTTGTCACGGTCGAGACCCCCTCGGGCACCGGGCTGCGCCGGCCCACGCCGCCCGCGCTCCATCACGACGAGATCCCTGAACCGTACCGGAAAGTCGGCCTGGACCATCCATACCATATATACATTCCAGGTGTCGGCGGCACCGGGGTCATCACCGTCAACAACATCCTCTCATTCGCCGCGCTCATCGACGGCAAGCGCGCCATGGGCTACGACCAGACCGGCGCGGCTCAGAAGTGGGGACCGGTGCTCTCGAGCCTGGTCATCGCGCGGGACGGGCAGCGCGTCGCGGCCAGCAAGGTCGGCATGGGCAAAGCCGACCTGTATCTCGCGCTGGACGTCATGGGCAGCGCGGCTCCGGCCAATCTGGATCGCTGCGATCCCGAGCGCACCACGGCGGTCATCAACTCGACCCTGCTGCCCAGCGGAGAGATGGTCCGCAACGTGTCGTACGACGTCTCGGTCGACGGCATGGTGGGGACGATCGCCCGGCACACGCGCTCAGCACACAATGTCATCGTGGACGGCCGCCGGCTGGCCGAGGAGCTGTTCGGCGATTACATGATGACGAACTTCTTTGTGGTGGGCGCCGCCTACCAGGCGGGGTTGATCCCGCTCTCGGCCTGGAGCATCGAAGACGCGATCCGCCTCAATGGTGTTGAGGTGGAGCACAATCTTCAGGCGTTTCGCTACGGCCGGGTATCCGTGTCCGATCCCGAACGCCTCGGGGCGCTGGTGACGCGGCCGCGGGCCGGCTACGACGAAGAGCGGGCCGCCGCCGTGGCACGGCTCTCGCGGGAAGACGGTCGCCTCTACAGGGCCCTGCTCGATCGCTGCGCCCATCTCGACGGCGATTCGCGCCGGATGCTGGCGATCCGCGTTGCCGACCTGCTCGACTATCAGAGTCCGGAGTATGCCGAACGCTACGTTGAGTTTGTGCTGAGCGTCGCGGCCCGCGAGCAGGCCGTCATGCCCCGCGGAGTGGCGCTGACGCACGCGGTCATCGCGTATCTCTACAAGCTTATGGCCTACAAGGACGAATATGAAGTCGCCCGCCTCTATCTCCAACCGGCCTTCGGCGAAGGACTCGACCGTCTGGTCGCCGAGCCCCGGCGCGTGGTCTACTATTTCCACCCGCCGCTGCTTCGGGCGCTGGGGCTCAGGCGAAAAATGGCCGTGGGGCCATGGTTTACCCCGGCCCTTCGGGTCCTCCGGTGGATGCGGCGGCTGCGGGGGACGTCGCTGGATCCGTTCGGCTACTCGCACATGCGCAGAGAAGAGCGGCGCCTGATCGCATGGTATCGCGATCTCGTTGAAGGCGCGCTTGCGCGCCTGACCTCGAAGACCTATGAGCTCGCGATTGAGATCGCTCGGCTGCCCGACGGTATCCGCGGATACGAATCGATCAAGTTGAGCACACTGGCCGTCGTCCGGAGTCGGGCCGGCACGTTGATGGAAAGGCTTTCGGGTACCGAGATCGCTGCCTAGCCGGAAGGGGGTGGGCGGATCAATTCAGCGCCGCCAATCCCTCCTTGAGCGCAGACAGTGCGGCGATGTGCCATACAATCTCGCGCGCGACGAGCTTGGAAGATTGAGTGGCCGAGAACCTGGCCACGGTCCAACCCCGGTAAGACAGATACAGATGCTTCGCGCCCCTGCGAATATCCCACCCGGGCGGCATCCGGAGTCTCGGGCTGTGCAATCGATTCATGGAAACCGCCCCCACGCAGAGTGCGTCACATCCGATCCTAAGGAAGGGGCGGATGAACGTCAAGTGTAGGGAAAACATCCGGAACATGGCCGGAGGAAACCGAGCGTTTCTAGATCTTCACGGGTGTGAACTCCGTCGTGAAGTGGTCCAGCAAGGGCAGGCGCGCAGACAGGACACCGAGCTCGAGTAGCGTCTCCTGCATGAACCGGTAGGCCTCCACGTCAAACCTGCCGTCCACAGACATGAGCGGCCGGCTGATCTCGTACGCACGGCGCGTGGCGGGCTCCGTCCACCCAATGCCCCGGGCCGCGATGCGGATGGTCTCGTCCGGATTGTCCCGGCAGAACTTCATGGCCAGGAAGTGCCCGCGGAGCACCTTGCGCAGGTCGTCTTTCCGCTTGCGGATCACATCGCTCGTGGCATACGCGAGCTGGCTCACCCACTTCGGCGTCACGTCGTCCAGGCGCAGGATGATCCGTCCGATGCCGAGGCTCTCGGCCACGGCCCCGCCGTCGCCCCAGACGAACGCCTTCGTCTCACCCCGCCGCATTGCCGCCACCTGCGCGTCGAAGCCGCCGAGGCCGACGATCCTGAGATCGCGCACGGGATCCCACCCCTGCTTCTTGGCAAGCATGCGGGCAAAGACCCACGTCGTGGCGCCGACCGCGGTGACCCCGATCGCTCCACCGCGGAGATCTTCGACCCGGTTCACCCCCGGCGCTCCGATGAGGGTGAAGTGATTCTTGTCCGTGACGACCGCGACGCCCCGGATGGCTGCTCCCGCCGCGCGGAACACCAACGGATCGGTCGCGCCGCTGATACCCATGTCCACCGTGCCCGCCAGCACACCTCGGAGCAGCGGCGGTCCGCCGGTAAAGGGGATCATCTCGACGGCAACCCCGCTATCCCGGTAGAATCCTTTCTCCATGCCGACGAGAATCGGCCCGACATTGGCCAGGTCACCGAGGACCACCGGGCCGATCTTGAACGGCACCAACCCGGTCTGCTGAGCGAGGGCCTCGCCGGGGCCGATCCACCGTCCGACTGTTCCGGCAGCGATTGCCGCTCCGGTCATGCCCAGAAACCGACGACGGGTCACCCTTGCCATCGTGTCATCCTCCCCGAGTGATCTCTTCACTACCCTCCGTACCCTCATCGCCACTTCCCCAGGCGTTGATTCAGCGCCTCCAGCGAGAGCACCGCGGCGATCGAGAAGATCGAGATCAGCAAGGTCGCGGCGAAAAGCTGCGCGGCGTTGAACGACAGCGCCAGCTGCTGCATCAGGAACCCCATGCCCCGGATCCCGGCGAACATCTCTGTCAGCAGCACGCCGACCAGCGCGAAGACCGCGCCGATCCGCATGCCGGCCAGGATCGACGGCATCGCCGCCGGCACGACCACCTTTTGATAGAGTTGGCGGCGTGAGGCGCCCATCGAGGCCGCCACCGTCACCAGTGTGGGATCCACGTCGCGGACGCCGCCCGTGACCTGTACCAGAATCGGGAAGACCGCGAACAGCGCGCCGGCCAGGATGGCGGCAGGAGGTTTGACGCCCAGGATCAGCACGATCCATGGGATGAGCAGAATCTTCGGCAGGCTATAGGCGGCCGTCACGTAAGGCATCATGACCTGCCGCAGGACATGGACAGATCCGATCATCAGCCCGACGGTCACGCCCGCGGTGACGGCGATCGCGTAGCCGCCGACGGTTTTCAGCAACGTGTCGCCCAGCCGCGGCAGGGCCTGGGACAAGACCGTGCCCATGACCCGAAGCACCGCGCTTGGCGGGGGCACAAACAGCGGATCGACGATGTGCAGCCGGCTGGCCGCTTCCCATGCAAGGACAAGCAGGAGGAGGGAGGCGGTCTGGAGCGCTCTGATACCCGACCGGTCGGCGCTCACGCGGTCCATTGCTTGACCCTCGTCTCCAATCGGGCCGCGGTGCCGTCGATCGCAAGGACCAGCGCAGCCATGATGACGGCGAGCGCCACATACTCGGGAGTGCGGAGCAGATTGTAGACGTGGTTGATCAGGTAGCCGATCCCGGCCCGAGACCCCAGCAACTCGCCGGCGAGCACACCCACGATGGTCAGGGCCAGCCCCGAGCGCAGTCCGCTGGCCAGCGTCCCCGCCATGCCCGGAAGCATGACCTTCCAGTACGTCGCCCACGGCCCCGCGCCCATCGAGCGGGCCACGATGATCATGTGGCGGTCCACCTGCTGGATCCCCGCAAGCACGGCGAGGACGATCGGAAAGAAGCCCAGCAGAAATCCAAACGCGATCTTGGATGCCGGCCCAAGTCCGAACAACAGCATGAGAGAGGGATACCAGACGACACTCGGCACGGCGTACAGCGCAGCGAGAATCGGTTCATAAGTCCTGGCCAGCATCCGCCAGAACCCCAGGATGAAGCCCAGGCCGAGACCGACCCCGACCGCCAGCAGATACGCGGCCAGAATGGTCCGCAGCGTCAGGCCCAGGTGCTCGAACAGCGGGGGGAGGTCAGGCTGGCGCAACAGCCGCAGGGCCGCATCGGGAAGCGCAGACGGTGCGACGTACAGCACAGGATTCAGCGGCCGGGCGACGAGTTCCCACAGCACCAGGCCGCCGAACAGAAAGCTGGCGCGGAGCAGGACGATCCTCATCACTGTTCCTGCGTCATCGCGCGCATTGACTCTGAGCGGATCTGCTCCCACAACCGGGCCCGCAGCGCCGTCGCCTCGGGGGCATTGTGGTCCCGAGGAAACGGCAGGTCCACCTCGACCGTGTCCTTGATCCGGCCGGGCCGGGCGGTCATGACCACGATGCGATCGGAGAGCGTGATCGCCTCCTGAATGCTGTGGGTGACGAAGAGGATCGTCTTGCGCGCCTGCGCGCGCACCCCGCCCAGCCACTCGCCCATGAGCACGCGTGTCTGCTCATCGAGCGCGCCAAACGGCTCATCCATTAACAGGATGGGACTGCCCACGGCCAGGGCACGCGCGATGGCCACGCGCTGCCGCATGCCGCCGGAAAGCTCGCGTGGATACTTGTGCTCGAATCCTTTGAGGCCGACGGATTCCAGCAAGTCGTGGGCGCGCTGCTCTCGGGCCTCACGCGGAGCGCCCTGCAGCTCGGGGCCGAAGCACACGTTGTGCAGCGCCGTCCGCCACGGAAAGAGCCCTGGATCCTGAAACACCATGGCGACCGCTTTCGGATCGGGGTCGAGCGCGGTAGACCCGTTGACCATGATCGTTCCGGCATCCGGCCGGATCAGCCCCCCGATCATCGCCAGGACCGTCGACTTCCCGCATCCGCTTGGTCCGAGGATGGTGAGGAACTCCTGCTCGTACACACCAAACGAGATGTCCTCGACCGCG
>JBOGSE010000059.1:0-6082 GCA_050694895.1 bacterium
GCGCTAGTTGATGGTTCTCTGACGGTTCCTTATGGTTCGGGGGCAAACGGTGCCCCCCCCTTCTGTGCCTACCGTTGCCCCCCCCCGGGGCAAGAGATGCCCCCTGCAAACTTTGCCCCCCCTGCAAGTGCTGTGCTTGGAGAAGGCGATAAAGGTTCGTTCCACTGGGACCGCCGGCGCGACTGAAAGAGAGCTCACCGCCCTGCTCGATGTGCCGAAGCGCATAGCGGATCGTCCGCTCGGACATACGGCATTCTCTGGCCAGGAGGCCGACGCTAGGCCAGCATTCCCAGTGGTCGGATCCGGCGTGGTTAGCCAGCATCAGCAGCACGAAGAAGTCGGTCCCTTCATGCTGGGAATGCTCGATTACCCACTGCATCGCCTGGACGCTCACTCTTCATCCCCCCAGTTCGGGCCGCCGACCGGTGACCTCCTGCAGACCGCGTCCCCAAGACGGCCAGACGGCCCGGACAAGAGGGATGAATGAAGCGCGGTAGAAGATCACCGGAGCATCATCCCCCATGGCAGGGCGATGTCAACGATCCCCGTTCCTCGCTCGGAGCTCCTCAAGGAACGCTTCGAACCTACGTTCGTATCGCCTGCGTCCGATCTCATACACCACAGCAACCGCGGCCACGACCATTGCCAGAGCGATGAGTACCATCACCCGAACCATCCCCTCTCCTGGGGTTGCTCTGTCGCATCTTCGATCGCACCGGCCTGGGTCAGACAGGAGAGCGAACAGAAGGTCCAGGTAACGCTCGGTGCATCCTGGGCGCCCCAGAAGCTATTGGGAGCGGGGATGGCCGGTTCTCCGGTATACGACTTGACGACGAACCACTTAGCAGCTGCCAAATCCTCCACGGTTTGGCTGCAGAAGTTGCATTTCCAAACTCTCATTTCACCGACTCTCCTTGTCGATCGCATCGGAGATGAGCGTTTGCAATTGTCCACCGGTGATCTTATCGGCGGATGTCACGCCCCACTTGGCCTTGGCTCGGCGAAGCGTCTTGCCCGATGTCAGGGCGTGCCTGGCCGCCTCGGCCCACAGTTTCGCCGGCGCCGGCTGATCGGTAGTGATGTCGGTGGCGGGGGCCGGAGGTGAAGGCTTTGGGTTCGCCCGTTCCTCCGCTTCCCCACCCTCCGCCACCGACTTAGGGGAGGCCGCGGCAGACCACTCCTCGATGATATCGGATGCCTGCTCCCGGCTGAGGTCCCGATACGACTCGATGCCCGCCTTGCGGTGGCCCTCATCGTGGGTCATCCCGAGCTCGCGCTCGAGCTGATGAAGGAGGCCAATTTGTTCATTCGTCGCTGGCCCTTCGGGATCACTGATCTCGAAGCCAGCCGCGATGAGAACGGCACCGAGACAGGAGCGCAGAGCATTTCGCTGGGCGCGGGCCTGTGCTGTTGATGATAGGTGATGATCTGGCATCTTGCCCTTGCCCAGCTCCGTCCTGGCGCACAAGCCGACGGACCGGCCGACGATTTGACCGTTCTCGATGAGAGCAGCAATCGCAGCTGCTTGCCATGTCCCCGGTTTGATCTCCTTCGGGTCGCCATCGGTGTACGCGGTGATGCCGAAGCTCTGTCCCAAAAGCTGCCACGTCGGATGGTGGAACCATAGGCGGGTGCCGATGCGTTTGCCGTTACGGTCGATCGGATACTCGGTGACGTACTGGCGCTCGCGTGCGAACTGGATGGCAGCGTTCACATTCGCCTTCGTTGCTTGGATCATCTGGGCCATGTCACCGGTTCCGAGGATGCGCTCGAGCGTCGTCAGCCGGTGCTTCTCGATGGCTTGCTCAGTCATTGCTTCGCCTCAAGGACGGCGCAGCCAGAGCACCCCGCGACGTTCTCCCCGGCCTTGTGGTCGAGCCCGATGTAGCCACGCCTGCGGCCGTCTGCCCCCGGGCCATTGAGCTTCTCGTGCTTCTCAAGCCATTCGTGATAGGTCATCACGGCTCGCCGCGCTTCGTTGTGCTTCTCCCGCAGCCGCTCGACCTTGGCCTCTAGCGGTGTGTTTCCACTGAGTTTCGGGATTCATGGCTTCACCACCTCCAAGCTAGGCTGGATAAGTCCCTGCGCTGGCTCCGTCGCTTCTAAAGACCGGAGTAACCGCTTGCGTGTGACCGCGGGGCCGATACCAGCCTGTTCGGTCTTGGTCCATGGCCAAGCCTGAAGCAGTCCCAGGAACGCCTGCAGCGCAACGTTGTCGGCGTTGACCAGATTGGCCGTGTACTTCCCGGGTTTCAGGTGGAGTGCGATCGCCGCGTCGATCCTTGGCATTGGCTGGAGCTCGCCGGTATTGCGAGACCACACCTTGTCGGCGAAGCGGAGCGGCGCGAGTTGCAGCGCCGTCTCGGGGTAGATCGCCTTGCCCGTCTTGTGATCGCCGAGGATGAGGAACCGGTCTACCTGCATGATGAAGTCGAACGTCCCGGCGTAGCCGTGGTACTCGCTGAATACGGTACATTCGACGAGCACCCATGTTGGTTCGAAGTCGGAGACGAACTTGAGGAACGCGTCGAGATACGGCGCCCGGTCCTCCTCGAATGCCGGTAGCTCCTCATCTCGCCACAGCGCCTCGATGACTTCATGCACCGATGAGCCTAAGTCGGCCTTCTTCTCCCAGGCATCGCGGTATGCGTACTTGAACTGGTTCAGGGCTTCCTTTTCTGATGCGAGCTGCGCCAACAGGTCGCGGCGGTTGAACATGGCAACCACTGTGTTGTTGGCGGCCGACTGGACCATGCCGAAGCCCTTGTTCAAGACTTCAAGCACGGTGGTGATTGAGGGGTAGAGCTCCCCGGTCTCGGGGTGCTTATAGTGGCGACCCAGGCTGTTCGGCGGGTAGACGACCAGCGGCGGCTGCGTCATTCCCGCTCCCCCTTTGCTACATCGTGCTTCGCCAGGTTCACCGCTGCGATGGCATCAAGCGCTGAGAAGAAGACGCGGCTCCGCAGTCGCGCCAGGTTCCGGTTGTCCAGGCTGTCCCACGGCATCAGAGCGTGCTGCTTGCACCGGGGGCAGTCGGGGTTCAAGCCCTTGGTGTAGACGTCGCCGTGGGGACTATGAGACGCCACGATCAGCTCGCCTCCGACGAGCCAGCTTGCGGATCTCTGCCCAGAACTCCTGGATATGCTCATAGGTCGCCACGAGCTCGTTGATCTGACGCTGCATGCTGGCCACCAGGATCCGGCGCTTCATCGGATCCAGGAGCAGGTCTTCGATGGGCTCGTAGTCATATGCCATCAGCGGATTCGTCGGCAGGCCACGGTAGTACCGCGTATCTCCGACACTTCCATCCGGCTTCGTGTAAGTGACTCGCACCTTGCGGATCAAGTCTGCTGCTATCTCCAATCGATATGCCTCGGCAGCCGCTCGATCGTCGTCCCATTTGAATGCGGCGAACGCATGGAGAGGATGAGCAGGATCACGCGCCTCCTCGAGTACGATCGGGGGTGAGAGTGCTCCATGCCGTTCACGTATCTCTTCGAGGATGGATCGGAGATTATCGCTCATCGAGAGATCACCTCGATGTCCTTTGTCTCGTCGATCGCGTACGTTCCGAAGTCTCCGTCCCTCTCTGGCCGCCATTCGCCTACACCCACGCCCATGCCGCCGGCATCGATCAGCGAGAGCAACGAACCTCGAGTGAGCATGCTCGTCACATAGATCACCGTGAGCGTCGTCGTCCATTCATTGAACTGTGGACGATAGCGGAGATCGGTTCCTCCGCGCCCTACGCGAACGACATCTTCACGCATGACCGGCTCGCCGATGATCGGAACGTAGGGATGACCGTCCTCCCCCGGCTCTCCGGTGAAGAAGATGAACTGCTTGAGCGCTGTCATCGTGATCTGCTTGCCATAGAACCTGGCACCCCCGATGGTTGCCTGCTTGAATCCCAAGGCAGGGAATCCAGGTTCGCCATTCTTGAGCCGATAGAACGCGGCTTCGTACTCGGCCTCGGGGTTCTTCGGCTGGCGCGGCGTCTTCTTGCTCTGGGCATTGTGCAGCATCTCGAGCTTCGCCTTCTCCGAGAACCGATGCATCAGCAGCGGCGCAGTACCACGGATTGGGACCGCCAGTGTCTCCGCGCTGATCCTATCGATCGGAGCGACGGCCGCTCCATCCTCTAGCTTCGGTGGTGCCTTATCCTTGACCATCGGGTGGCCCCTTTCAGGCTATCCCGGCTCCAGGTCCCCTATTGCCTGGAGTCACGAGCTCACTACATTTGCCTGCCCTGCCGCGCCCTGCCAAGCCTCGCCACACCACGACAAGCCGAGCCTAGCCCTGCCTGCCGCACCATGCCGCGCCTCGCCGAGCCATGCCGAACCATGCCTGCCCTGTCTGGCCATGCCTCACCGTGCCACACCCCGCGCCCTGCCTGCCCTGCCGCGCCCCGCCGAGCCACGCCACGCCGAACCGGGCCATGCCGGGCCCTGCCCCGCCCGGCCGAGCCTTGCCTCACCGTGCCCAGCCGCGCCGTGCCTGCCGCACCACGCCCTGCCGAGCCGCGCCCAGCCATGCCGCACCGAGCCGTGCCCGGCCGCGCCCAGCGATGCCACACCCCGGCCAGATCCTCATCTCGCCGCCTTTACCATCCCCCGCCTCAGCCGCGCCGGTGAGTTCTGCTGATAGACCCTCGTGGTCGCCGGTGAGGCATGGCCCAGTAGATCCTGGATCACCGACAGATCGACCTCGGCCTCGGCCAGTCGGGTGGCGAAGGTGTGCCGAAGGGCATGAGCATGGAACCCGGCGTCGGCGAAGCGCCGCTGGATCACCCGTGCCTTCGGCCTGATCCGGCCCCCGAGCTCCGTGAGGGCTGCGGCAGCCACCTCCGTCAAAGGCACGATGCGCTCCCCGCTCTTGCCACTGACCCAGAGCTCCGTCGGCACCGGCAGCCCCACGTCGACGGCGCAGGCCTCTGAGAGCCGCAGGCCGGTCGAGACCAGGAAGACGGCGATGGCCCGGAACTCAGGATCGAGGCGGGCCGCCAGAGCATCGAAGTCGGCCACCGGATGGGGCACCGCCCGCCGGCGCCGCGGGCTGTCCAGCTGGCGGCTGGGATCGTCGAGCCGCCGTCCCACCCGGACCAGCCACCCGTAGAAGGACCGCATGGCGGCTATCCGGCGGGCGACCGTCGAGGGCTTGCCTCCGGCCCCATACAGGTAGGCCCGCAGGTGCTTGACCTCGAGCGAGCGTAGTGGTCTTCGGTTCAGGCTGGCCAGCCTTCGAAGCTCTCCACTGTAGGCCCGCAGGGTGGCCTGGGAAGCCCCACGTTCGACCAAGAGCCACTTCGACCAATCCTCCACCAAGGAGATGTCCTGGGGGCTCTCAGGGCCTCCTGTGAACACCAGGAAGCTAGCCTTCTGCGTCACGTCGGCTCCTGGACTCATCTCCATCCCCACAACCGTTTCCACACCCCAGCCCGAGCAAGTGCTCGCCCAAGGACTAGATTCTTGATGCGCCGCGGCAACCGCTTTGGACGAGCCACCGCGCCGATGGTGTTCATCGTTCGAGCCAAGCCGTAAAGATTCATTAGCAGCTCAGCATGTGATGTAGGCGTACTGGATCATCGGCACATCGAACAGGTGACAAGTCTTGCCCATCGGGACCTTCCACGGTTAGACACCACGCCGCGGATGAACCAGGCGGGTTCAACTCGTTTGCCCGCTGCTCGATCAACTCTGGCGGGCTTTCACCGTGAGCACAGACCTGCATGTAGACCAGCGCCCAGAGTCCCCATTCGGGATTCATGAAGGCCTTGGTCACGACGACATCATTCTGGATCACGTTAGCCCCTTCTTGACATCTACCAAGAATTCGGCGACTGCAGGGTCCAAGTCGTACTCCCCGTCCTCCACGGCAGCGGCAAGGATCCGCCAAGCCCGCTGAATCCCCCGGAGCTCGTAGTACTGGGCTGCCCGATTGGGCCATTCGCCGCCATCCAGAACCTCCCCCGCAGCCTGGAGGTCGGCGAGGAGTCGGTCACCGTCGAGGATATGGTCAGGCACTGATGCTCACTTCAATCAGGTAGTTGAGCAGATCAAAGGCAGATGCCTGCATGAGCTTG
>JBOGSE010000060.1:0-3002 GCA_050694895.1 bacterium
GCCCGAGGGGATGGACGAGGCAGCCCTGGAGGCGAAGCTGTTCCCGGAGCCCTCGGCCGAGCTGGCAGCCCGTCGGCCGGTGCCCGACTGGCGCCGGATCCACGCCGAGCTCAAGGGCGGGCGCCACGTGACCCTGCGCCTGCTGTGGCTGGAATGGCGGGGGGCCAACCCCGAAGCCTGGGGCTACAGCCAGTTCTGCGCCCACTACCAGCGGTGGCTGGCCGGCCAGGATGTCGTGATGCGCCTGTCCTACAACGCCGGGGAGCGCATGTTCGTCGACTTCTCCGGCGACACGGCCTCCTACGTGGACACCACCTCCGGCGAGGTCGTGGTGACCCAGGTGTTCGTTGCGGTGCTGGGGATGAGCGGGATGCTCTACGCCGAGGGCACCCGCAGCCAGGACCTCGGCTCGTGGCTGAACGCCCACGTGCATGCCTGGGAGGCCTACGGGGGCGTCGCCGAGCTCACCGTCCCCGACAATCTCAAGGCCGGGGTGACCAAGGCCTGCTACCCCGATCCCGAGACTTCGCTCGGGACCGGTGGCCCCTTCGGGGCAGCACTGGAGTTCTGAGCGCGGGCGATCGTAGGGTCCGCGGACATGGACGAGTTCAGCGAGCGGTACGCGCATCTTCTGAGGGGCAGCTACGACTGTGTGGATCGGGTGGTGCTCAATGCCTACTTCTCCCTTGGGCACAACCCCGGCGGGTTCCGAGTCTGGTGGAGACGGCTGCACGGCGACAGCGACGAGCACCTCGACGACACGCATCTCATGCGGATGGCGGGCAGGTTCTCCCGACGGGTGCGGGCCTACGGCAAGGAAAACGGGATCTCTGTCATCGACTGCGACCGGGAGGAGCGCAAGCACCGGATCGCCGAGGACTACCTGAGGGAGCACGACGTCGGCCCGGGCGTGTTCCTCATCCTGGTTGCCCGTGCACCGGCCACGGTATGGAAGGTGAAGCGTTCTGCTCGTGGGGTCATCCGCAACCTGGAGAAGCAGAAGGCGTTCGTCAACCACTACTCCTTCCACATCATGGACCCGGTCTGGGGCCATGTAACGATCAAGATGTCCGGGCATCCGCCCTTCGGTGCCCAGGTGATCTTGAACGGCCACGAGTACGTCGCCACCCGGGCGCAGGCAACCGGATTAGGCTTCACCAAGGAGGGCAACTGCTTCACCGCCGTCCCCGATCCCCAGGCCCTGGCTGAGGTCGCAGACACCTTGTCTTCCCAGAGGGCTATAGGGCGCCTCAGCCAGGTCTGTGATCGGTGGATCTGCACCGCCTGCGCCTGCTTCGGTTTGGACGTCGACGAGCAGCAGCGCAGCGGCTTTCGCTACAGCTACTCGATCTACCAGGTCGAGTAGCACCGCAACCTGCTGTTCTGCGCCGGCGGGGAGATGGACCGCATCTTCAACGCGGTGGTCGACCGGACCCGCTGTCGGCTGGATGTCCCGAAGCTTCGTACCCTCTTCGGGGTCAAGCAGCGCCCTCGGGGACACCGGAGCCATGAACTGTCGCCTCGGCAAAGCATCGTGATCGAGACACCTCGGTGGGACCTCACTTTGTTCAAGGTCCATTTCGGGCTCTTGACGCTAAAGGGCTACACCAAAGGCGAGCACGTGCTCAGATTCGAAGCGATCGTCCACAACACCCGGGCCCTCCGCTGTGGGCGGGTCCTGGAGAAGTTCCCTGAGATCGTCACCCGGCTCGCCGGCTTGGTCGACCGGTTCACCACAATGCTGGACTGCGTAGACATCGCTTTTCTCCCCGATCGCATCCTCGACGAGCTGCCCGTCGCATCGAAGATCGGTGCCACCCGGGTGGGCGGGGTCGACCTCAACAAGGTCGGATGCGCAATGCCTTGGCTGCCGTCTCCGCACTGGCGGTAGCGCCTGACGGGTTCACCGTGGCCGACTTCGCCGCCAAGGTGCTTGCCATGACCGGCCAGAGCGAAGCCGCCTACACCGCACGCCAAGCCGCCTATGACCTTCGCAAACTGCGCGCCAAGGTGCTCGTGGTCAAGCCTGGCAGATCCCGGCGCTACTCAGTTCCTGGGCAGGCTGCCCGCGCGATCACCGCACTCAGCGCGTTGCGGGACCAGGTCATCGGCCCCATCGTCGCCGGCGTACGTGTTCCCCGCCAGGGCAGACCCCCCAAGGCATGGACCCGCGTCGACCGGGACTACGAGGCGCTCCGTATCGGCATGCAAGCCCTCTTCGACGACCTCGGCACCTCACCAGGAGCACGTCCATGGCCGCATGAACAGCTTTTTGTCGATGCGGAAACCGCAAGCGCCGACGTAGTGTCGCGGGACCATGGATGAATTCCGAGAGCGGTACCTGGATCTATTAACGGGCAGCTACGACTGCGTTGATCGGGTCGTGCTCAATGCCTACTTCTCTCTTGGGCACAGCCATCCGTGGTGCTAACTTCCCCTTTTCGCGCCCAACGAGGTGGGCCCCTCGTGCCGACGAAAGACCTGCGGTGAAAAGTCAAGTCCAGCTTTCGAGGAATAGGTCATGACTGAACAGACCTCGGAGGAATCCCGCCGAAGCCGGGAAGAAATCTTGGCTCGGTTTGGGCTACGAGGCCTGGCGAGCCCCCGGCGGCCGGTAGATCTGGCCGCTCCGCAGCATGGAGTCAACCAGCCTGACCAGCTTCCGGGCGGTGAGCACGACGCCCCGCTTGTGCTTGTGGCGGGTTGCCTCGGCGTACTTGATGCCGTAGTAGGAACCGAACTCCTCGGCGTGCAGACGCACCGAGTTGGCGCCTTCGACCAGGTAGTACCGCAGGTAGCGGTTGCCCGTCTTCGTGAGGGACCGGTCCTCGCCCTCGAACTCCCCGGTCTGGTAGCGCCTCCAGGTGAGCCCGGTGAACTTGGCGAGCTTCTCCTCGTCGGCGAACCGAAAGACGTTGCCCACCTCAGCGACGATTCCGGCCGTGAACACCGGCCCCAGGCCGGGGATGGTGTCGAGGGTCTGGCGTGGGGCAGCCTCCAGC
>JBOGSE010000061.1:0-1362 GCA_050694895.1 bacterium
GCCGCCGTCTGCTTGAGTTCGCCGAGTAGGGCCTCTGAGGCCTCGTGTCCGGGTCGCAACACCGCAAAGCACACGATGACCTCGCCCTTGATGTCGTGGGGGACGCCGATCGCCGCGGCCTCCGAGATGGCCGGGTGCGTTGTGAGCGCCGACTCCACCTCGGCCGGCCCAACACGCTTGCCCGCGACCTTGAGCGTGTCGTCGCTCCGGCCGAGCACGTACCAGAACCCGTCCGCATCCGCGCGCACCCAGTCGCCGTGCACCCAGACGTCGGGCCAGCGCGACCAGTAGGTCTCAAGATACCTGTCGGGGTCCTTCCAGAAACCGCGCGTCATACCCGGCCACGGCTGCGTGATCACCAGTTCGCCGACCTCCCCGCGGACCGGGCGTCCCTGCTCATCGTACACGTCCGCGGCGATCCCCGGGATCGGACCGGTGAACGCGGTCGGGACCTGAGGATGGAGCAGGTCGCAGCAGAGGATGCCGCCGGAGATCTCTGTGCCGCCCGTGTAGTTCATGATCGGCAGACGGCCCCCGCCCACCTGCTCGAAATACCACGTCCACGACTCGGGATTCCACGGCTCCCCGGTGCTACCGAGAACCCTCAGGCTGCTCCGATCGTGCCGCAGCGGCGCCTCGGGCCCGTGACGCATCAGTGCCCGGATCGCTGTGGGGGAGATGCCCAGCACGGTCGCGCGATGGCGTGCGATGATCTCCCAGAGCCGCTCGGGCGTGGGATGGTCCGGCGTCCCGTCGTAGAGCACCATCGTTGCCCCGAGCGTGAGTGTCCCCACGATGAGCCATGGCCCCATCATCCAGCCGAGGTCCGTGTACCAGAAGACCCGGTCGCCGGGGCGGACGTCGAAGCAGTAGGCCATGTCCATGGTGCCCTTGAGCGGGAAGCCCATGTGCACGTGCACCGTGCCCTTCGGCCGCCCGGTCGTGCCTGAGGTGTAGATGATCATGAACGGGTCTTCGGGATCCATCGGCTCGCTGCGGGCACTGGTGGGATAGTTGCGCACGACATCGTCCCACCACAGATCACGGCCCGCTGTCCAGGGAACCTTGAGGCCCAGGCGGCGGCAGACGATGACGCGCTCGACCCCGGGGGTCCGCGCGACCGCCTCATCGGCGACGCGCTTCATCTCGACCACATTTCCGCGGCGGGTGAAGCCGTCGGCTGTGAACAGCAGCCGCGCCCCGCAGTCGGCCAGACGCGTGGCCAGCGCCGGTGCCGCGAAGCCCGAGAAAATCGGGACGTAGATCGCGCCGATCTTTGAGAGCGCCAGGGTCGCGATGACGGTCTCGGGCATCATCGGCATGAACACGCCGGCGACATCCCCGCGGCCGAAGCCGAGGCCC
>JBOGSE010000062.1:0-1464 GCA_050694895.1 bacterium
TCTGACCCAGGCCGTAGGGGGCCGCCCTCCGATCCAGGTGGCCCTGCTGAACTCGTTGATATTCTCGACTGTGGTGCCAACGGTCGTGGTGCTGGTGACGTCGATGGCGGCATACGCGATATCCCGCCTGTCAGTTCCCGGGCGCGGTCTCTACCTGGGCCTGGTCCTCATCCTGCACGCCTTCCCGGCCGTGAGCCTCCTCATCGCCATCTTTCACATCCTGCGACTCCTGGGGCTGTTTGACACCCTTATCGGCGTCATCATCGTGAAGGCGTCACTCGAGCTGCCGCTTGGGATCTGGTTGATGAAAGGATTCTTCGATTATTTGTCCTGGGAGATGGAGATGGCCGCCCTGGTCGACGGCGTCTCGCGCTGGACCCTCTTCTGGAAGATTGCCTTCCCGCTCGTCCGGCCGGGGATCCTCGCGCTGGGCACGTTCTCCCTCCTCTCGTCCTGGGGGGAGTTTATCCTGCCGTTCACCTTTATCGTGTCGTCGCAGAACTGGACGATGGCAATGTACCTGCAGACGTTCCTCGGCGAGGCGTTCACTGACTTCGGCATGGTGGCGGCCGTCGGCCTCTTCTACGCCCTGCCGGTCATCGGCATGTTCCTGATCGGGCAGCGCTACCTGTTGAATATCTACAGCGGGGGCGTGAAGGGATGAAAGGCATCAGCGTCCGCCTCGTGGGCCTCACAAAGCATTTTGGAAAAGTGATCGCGTTGAAGACTCTTGACCTCGACGTGGGGTCCGGCGAGCTGGTGGCATTCCTGGGGCCTTCCGGATGCGGGAAGACCACGACCTTGCTGATGGTCGCAGGGATCTACCAGCCGACCGGCGGGGAGATCTACTTCGGGGAGCGCCGCGTCGAGCATCTCCATCCCCGCGACCGCGATGTGGGGATGGTCTTCCAGTCCTACGCGCTCTATCCGCATCTCTCAATATTCGAGAACATCGCCTTTCCGTTGAGACTGAAAGGCTTTTCGCGGCCAGATATCACGCAGCGCGTGCAACAGACGGCCGAGCTTCTCGGCATCGCGCATGTGCTCGACAGGCGCCCGGCTCAGGTGTCGGGCGGACAGCAGCAGCGCGCGGCGCTGGCGCGGGCGTTAGTGAAAGAGCCACAGGTGCTGCTCCTGGACGAGCCGCTCTCCAACCTTGACGCACAGATCCGGATCCAGGCCCGCGGAGAGATCCGGCGCCTGCAGCAGGAGCTTGGGATCACGAGCATCCTGGTGACGCACGACCAGGCTGAGGCGCTTGCGATGGCCGACCGGGTGGCGGTCTTCTCGACGGGTGAACTGCAGCAGTTCGCCACGGCCGACGACCTCTATCGCAAGCCGGCCAACACCTTCGTGGCGCGCTTCGTGGGCCACCCGCCGATGAACCTGCTCGACGGCCTGTTCGAGAACGGGCATTTTGCGGCCGGCGCGCTGCGCATTCCCGCGCCCACCGGCCATCCCCGG
>JBOGSE010000063.1:0-17415 GCA_050694895.1 bacterium
CACGCCGGTTTGGTCACGGCGACCAGATCATCGAGGATCCGGTTGGCCGCATGCTCCTGATAGATGCCGACGTTGCGGTACGAGTGAAGATAGTACTTGAACGACCTGAGCTCGAGCACTCGCTCACGTGGGACGTAGCGGACCTTGAGGCGCCCGAAATCGGGCAGCCCAGACCAGGGGCAGACCGCCGTGAACTCATTGGTCGCGATCTCGACCACGGCATTGCTCCCGGGATACTCGTAGGCGAAGGTCTCCAGGCAGGCGGCATCGATCCGCTCGTAGCCCTCGATATCCCAACGCCGCTGCGCGCCGGTTAAGGTGTCGATGTCCTGACTCACCGGGCGGGTCACGTCGACCCCTCCTTTAGTGGTTCTCGCCTGCATCATACGCGGGGACGCCGACGGGGACAATCGGTTCCGATGACGAAGATACCAGCATCTCACCCGGGAGTGTGCGATACGAATGGCCGTCATAGGCAAGGCCCACAAGCGCATGGAGGGACTCGAGAAGATCACGGGCAACGTCCGCTATACCGAAGACCTGCGGTTGCCCGGCATGCTGCACGCGCGGGTGCTGACCAGTCCGCATCCGAAGGCGAAGGTGGTGCGGCTGGACCGCGGGCCCGTGCTGGCAATCCCCGGGGTCGCGGCCGTCATTACCTCGGAGGATCTGGCCCGATTGGGCCGCGGCGCGCGCGGCCTGCTCGCTGCCGATCAGACATCGTATACCGGCGAGCCGGTCGCTGTCGTGCTGGGCGAAAGTGAGGAGGCCGCCGCCGACGGGCTCGAGGCGTTGCACGGCGCGATCGAGTTTGACCCACTCCCCGCCGTCCTGACTATCGAGGATGCAATGCGCGAGGATGCCCCCCTGGTACGCGCGACCACGCAGACGGATGAAGGCGATGCGCAGGCGCACGCGACCGTTACGGTCGAGGAGAAGAAAGCCGAGAAGCCCAGCAACATCGCCAATCGCGTGTCGTTCGCTCGCGGCAATGTCGAGGAGGGCTTGAGAGCGGCCGACGTCGTGGTCCGTCGCAGTTACTCGACTTCTCGAATCCATCAGGGGTACATCGAGCCGCACGCGACCGTGGCCACCGTGGACCCGGTCACGGGCGAGCTGACGCTCTACACTTCGACGCAAGGGCAGTTCTACGTGCGAAAGGAGACCGCGAGAGTCCTGGGACTGCCCGAGGCCAAGGTCCGGGTCGTCCCGATGACGGTGGGTGGAGGCTTCGGAGGTAAGATCCTGGTCCACCAACCGCTCGCCGCCGCGCTGGCGCTCATGACCCGCCGGCCCGTGCGTCTGGTCCTCACACGGATGGAGGATTTTCTTACCACCGAGCCCGGCCCGGCCTCTCGCACCGAGCTCGAACTCGGCGCCACAAAGGCCGGCGCGCTCGTCGCGCTGCGCGCGAAATTGATCTTCGATTCCGGGTGCAAGCCAGCAGCCCCGGTGGGCGTCACCGGGCTGTTGCTCGGTGGATACTATCGCTTTCCCAACCTGGACATCGAGATCCTCGACGTCCTGACAAACAAGCCTGTCGTCGGCGCCTACCGCGCACCCGGTGCCACACAGGCCACGTTTGTCATCGAGTCGGCGATGAGCGAGCTCGCCGCGAAGCTCGGCATCGACCCGATCGCGTTCCGTCTACGCCACGCGTCGGTGCCCGGTGATCTGATGCCAAACGGCAGACCCTGGCCAAAGATGGGCCTCAAGCAGGTGCTGGACGCACTGGATACCCATCCGGTCCGGCGCAAGCAGAAAGGCTCGGACGAGGGCGTGGGCGTGGCGATCGGCGGGTGGCCGGGCGGGATCGAATCCGCGTCGGCGTGCATCCGCGCCAACACCGATGGCACGTTCGAAGTCATCATGGGCGCTATCGACATCACCGGCACGGCGACAACGATGGCTCTGATCACCGCCGAACTCCTGGGTGTGCCGCCCGACAAGGTCCGCGTGACAACGGCCGACACAAATCAGGCACCCTACTCCGGGATGTCCGGAGGCAGCAAGATCACCTACACGGTCGGAAGCGCGGTGCGCCTGGCGGCCGAGGATGCCCGGCGGCAGATCCTGGCGATTGCGGCGAAGCATCTTGAGGCGCGCGCCGAAGATCTCGAGATCGTCGACGGGCAGGTCCGTGTCAAGGGGACGCCGGCGGTCGTGCTTCCGCTGGCCGAGATCGCGTCGTTGAGCATGCGGTTCGGCGCGCAGTACGCGCCGGTGTTTGGAGTCGGCTCGACCGTGGTCACGCGCCAGTCACCGGGATTCGCCGGCCACCTGGTACGCGTCCGCGTCGACCGCGAGACCGGCGCGGTGACGATCCTGGACTATGTCATCGCGCAGGATGTCGGATTCGCGATCAATCCGGCCGCGGTTGAGGGGCAGATGATCGGTGGGGTGGCGCAGGGAATCGGCTGGGGTCTGCTCGAGCAAGTCGTCTACGATGATGCGGGCGGATTGCTGACCAGCACCCTGGCCGATTACGCGGTGCCCAAAGCGCCTGCCGTGCCACACATTGACACCGTGATCGTCGAGGTGCCTTCGGACGACGGGCCGTTCGGTGCAAAGGGTGTTGGCGAGCCCCCGGTCATTCCTGCCGGCGCGGCGATCGCCAATGCGATTGCGGACGCAACCGGCGTCCGGCTGACATCGCTGCCGATCTCTGCTGAGCGTGTCGTCGCGGGCCTGGAGCGAGACGGCGCGCCGCCTCAGCGCGTCCAGCAGCCGCCGCGCGCACGGTCGTGGCGTTAGCGCATAAAATAAAGAAGGGGCCGAACCCCGGACCGGGTCCTGCCCCTGAAGGGCGCACAGCGGGGTGTTTTTTTACCCGATCCACCTCCGCCTCTAACTTGCGTTACCCACGTGTGCGGTAGCGTACGCTAGTCTGTGTACTTTGGGAGGGTAACCAAAGAGAGAGGACGTAACCCTGACCCAACTCACGCCAATGAGATGAGGAGGGATACGTCCCATGGCCAGTCGCACGAAGCTTCTGACCGAGTTAACCGTAGCCGACCTCTGGAAGGAGGTCAAGGACCCCGAGCAGATCTGGGGGGATCTGACCGTCGAGATGAAGCGCACGCTGAAACTGCTCCTGCAGAATCGCCTCCATGACGAAGTCACCGCCTTTCTCCAGGCGGAGCGGTACGAGCGCGTCCCCGGCCGCCGTGGCCTGCGCAACGGCGCCTACCGCCGCTGCCTTACCACCACCTGGGGCACTATTCCTGATCTGGAGATGCCGCGCTGCCGCCTGCACGGTTTCCGATCGACGATCGTGCCCCGCTACCAGCACCGCACCGCGCTGGTCGATCGCTTGATCCAGGCGGTCTTCCTCGCCGGCATCAGCACTCGGCGCGTCGGCGCCACTCTCGCGCACCTCTTGGAAGACACGGTGAGTGCCTCGACGGTCTCGAGCATCACCCGCACCCTCGATCACGCTGTCGCCACGTGGCATCGCCGGCCGCTGCGCGATGCGTACCGCTACCTTATCCTCGACGGCCTCACCCTGCGCGTCAAAACCCCTGATGGGACGCGGCGCCGGCTCATCCTCGTCGCCTATGGCCTCACCCACGCTGGCCACCGCCAGCTCCTTGACTACCGCCTGGCCAAGACGGAGAGTCAAGGCGCCTGGGAAGGGTTCCTCATCAACCTCGCGGCGCGCGGCCTCACCGGCGAGCGCCTCACCCTCATCACCACCGATGGCCATCGCGGCCTGCATGCCGCGCTGGAGCTCGTCTATCCTACCGTCCCGCGCCAAACCTGTTGGGTCCACGTCCTGCGCAACGTCGCCCAGCGGCTGCGCGTTCGGGATCGCGACCGCTGTCTGACCCTGGCGCGCCGCGTCTATCAGGCCCGCTCCCGCACCGCCGCCGCCACAGCCTTGCGCCAGTGGGTACGCGCCTGGCAGCCCGTGGCCCCGAAGGCCGTGGCCTGTCTGCTCCGGGACTGCGACGCCCTCCTCACCTTCTATGTCATCCCTCAACGGGACTGGCGACGTGTCCGCACGACCAATGCGATCGAGCGCGCCTTCCGGGAAGTCCGTCGACGGACGCGCCCCATGACCTGTTTCACCAATGACGCCAGCTGTGACCGCATCATCTACGCGGTCATGCATCACCTGAACAGTCAGTGGCAGGTGCGTCCACTCTGGAAGGAAAGTACACAGAACTCTTGACACTACCCACGTGTGCAGGTCAGTTGATGCGCAGGTGGTCAAGCCGGTATCATGATGGACGCGGTTTCGTAGTGGGGACGTAGCTCAGCGGGAGAGCACCTGCTTTGCACGCAGGGGGTCAGGGGTTCGAATCCCCTCGTCTCCACCAACAAATCCCCTTGATAGACGCGGGTTTCCTGTGATTCGCCTACTTGGATTCCAGCCCTTCTCACCGCCAGTTACTCTTTAATCACTCTTGAGAGCATGAGGGTCGGCCCTGGAAGCCCCTTGTTGTCAGGCCTGGGGTAGGAAGTCAGGGGGCAGGCGTGACAGAACCGCACCCGTGTGAGCGGGTGCGGAGCCTGGGGCGGCTAGCAGGGCAGCGCGGAACGCAGGCCTCCGGGCAGGCCGGTCAGGGGTCCGGGGGGCCAGCGCATTAGGCAACGTGATCGAGCGGGACAGGGATGGTGCGGCCTGGGCTATGGGGCGCTGGCAGGGCCTATAATTGGGACCGACGAGGTGGAGGTGCGATGCCAGAGTCCATAAGCCGGAGTCAGTATGTTGTTACGTTGGCTCGGGAATTGCTCGACGACATCGAACTGAGCAGGCTATCGCCGGAGGCTCTTCTGCTGAAGGCCACAAGGCTTGCTCGGCTCGTCGAGTCTCCTGAGGAAACACTCCAGTGGCTTTCCTTCGAGATGATCGGATACTCTGACAGCCCCGCACTGATCAGGCTTGGGAGACTCACTGGTAGGCTGACCAACGAAAGCAAGAAGTGGGGGCACTGGGGACCATTGGCCGAGATAGAGACGCGGCTTGCGACGTGCAGATTGCGGTTGCAGGCCTTGCGCGTTCCCGATATCAGTTACTCGGTGTCGAGCGCAAATCCTCACGAATGGGTGACTGGATTGGCGGGCGCGGGCCTTAGTACTGGTACGACTGCGCCAGTCAACACCGTCATTACGGAAGCCAAGTCCTTGTCGGAGGAGATCAGTAGATACGCTTCCATCAGGAGCAAGGTGCTTGCGCTCCTGCATGGATTCGTTTCAAACATCTATTACGAGCGCGTCTTCAGCGGGCTCACAGAAAGTATCTTCGAACGGTACAAGACGAAAGTAGACTCATTGCTTGCTTCGCGCTGCGGTGATGCGCTTCAGAAGGTGCCGGCAGTGTACGACCGTCTAGCAGCCAGCGATTCCGATCAAGAAGCGGTCAGGCACGCTCTCACCACTTGCCGGACCATCATTGTCGCCTTCGCGGACGCGATTTACCCACCATCGAAGACGCCGATCCAGGGTGACGGGAAGACGATTGAGGTAGGCCAGGAGCAATACTTGAACCGGATCGAGACATACGTCCGAGAACGCGTCACCAGTGATTCGAGGCGCACGAAGTTGCGGCAGTCACTCGCAAACCTAAACCAGCGGGTCAATGCCGCCGTCCACGACGAGGTGACTCCGCAAGAGGCCCAGGCACTGTTCCTGGAGACATACCTGCTGCTCGGAGAAATCCTCACCCTGGCGGAGCCGCCGACCGCTCCGTCCTTAGCACCCGAAGGCGCACCGCCAGAGTCTGCTCCTCAACCAGCACCACCTCAAGAGGACACGATGGCTAGGGTGATCCATGAGGAGCGGTAGCGTTCGGGTGGCGCGTTCCCCTCACTGCCATCCGTAATACGAGAGGATCGCCTTCTTGAGCACCTCAGCGGCCGCTCCTGTTGCAACATTCCAGGTGCCCTCGATAGCCTTGGTCATCATCTTCGCCATCCACGCCTTGACTCGATCACCGAGGCTGCCCCTTGGCCGTTTACCGTCATCGCGAATGGCGCTCTCTAATTCCTGGAGGTCAGGCTGATCTATTCCAACGCCGCGAAGCATCTTGATCAGCTCTGGCAGGTTGCCGGGAGTAACCTGGATCACCTGCTGCGAGACTCCGTGACCTGCGGCGATCACGGGTTGACCACCATACACATTGAAGTGGAACGCCTGGCTAATTCGCTCTGGCGGAATGGTCTGGAGCGCATCGTCGGATTCAACCACTTCAGGGCGGAGTTCCTGAATCGCCAGGAGGAAGTCCAGGAGTCGATTGCGGACAGCGTCGAGGATTCCCTCAAGCTGTGCTTTGGTGATCGGCTGATACACTTCAACCAGCACGAAGCCACCAGTCAATTGGATCTTGTCTCTGAGTAGTATCGCCGCCTCAGTCGGCCATGGAAACCGAAGGGTGTCCTCACCAGCCTTGGCCAACGTCTCAATCTGCGCTATGGGATGCGGCAGCCGAAGTTCACTTGCCATCTGCTGAAGAACGTCAGGCATCGGGTAGATCGGGAGCTGGTAATTGGATACCTGACTGCCAAAAGGGCCTGAGAACGTACCCTGGGGTGGAGAGTTAAAACGGCGATAGGGTGGTAGGTCGGCCTCAGATGGATAGCCGTTGAGTTCATGGGTTACCCAGGCTTTGAACTCCTCTTGCTTGAGTGTCACCGCGAGGACCTTGGCTCTCCGCAGAATGTCGGTAATCCGCGCTGAGGGATCGGTGATCAAATCTCTTAACTGCGTCAGAAGTCGCATCGTTGTACCTCACCTGCACGGACCTGCGCCAGCACCGTGGCCACAAACCAGACTATAGTCAAACCTGCACCAAACGGAAGTGGCGGAAGTCTGCGGGATCAAACTTGGGGGCTGAGCAGGGCTTCTAGGCCACTAGGCAGACAGGTCGGGAAGACTCGGGCATTCTCCAAGGCCGCCCTCATCCTTACCGAGGGCAACCGATGGCCGCATTCATCGGCGGTGTCCACGGGACATGTCTCGGCCAGCCGTATGAACGCGTTGGGCGTGTGATCGTGCGGCTCCTGAACTACAGCGCGTACTAGTACCCACGACGGAGAGGGCCGCCTGCACGACCGGGGCGGCCCTTTCTTCATTTTTCCCCTCTTCTGAGAGGCCGGGCTGAAGGGCATACAACGATAAAGGGAGGGATCAGGAACATGAAGCGATTTGTAGCAGGTATCGTGATCGGACTGGTACTGGCTGGAGGAGTGGCCTACGCGCAAGAGAGTGCCGGTAGAATGTTGACTGGGCGCGACTTTCGCACGTTACCAGAACGGGTAAGGACTGTCTGGGTGCATGGTTGGATGGCAGGATTTGCTCAGATTGCTTGGAGTGGTGCGCCGGTAGTTGCCGTGTGTCTTGCGAAGAAGAAGCCCAACGTGGAGGAGTTGCGGCTAAGGCTGGACCAGCATATCGCCACCCATCCAGGGGACGCCGGTCGGCCCATTCCAATCCTGCTGGTGGATGCCATGGAGGAACTGTGTCGGTGAGTGGACACTGGCCGCGTCATCCTCCGGCTGATGGGTATGCTGTAGGGGAAAATGCACTAACGGGGGCCGCTGCTACGTGACGGGCGGCTCCTTTTCAATCGAGGGAGGAGAGATCATGAGACAGGTATTTGCAGTGCCGCTTAAGGCCGTTGGGATCATCGCTGCGCTTGTTCTCAGCCTTTGGGCGTTCATCCTCCAACTCACCATCGTGAACACCGTCCTTGGCTTTTGGGGTGTTGTGTTCGCCTGTGCAATCGCACCAGTGACGTTCGCCGCAGCCCCATGGTACGCAGGCATCGCATGGGGAAACTGGTTCCCGCTCGTCATCGGCTATGGCGGACCGATGGCTGGGATGCTGATGTACCATCTCGGCTCGATGATTGCCGGTGAACCGATGGAGTAAAAGTACGCGCAGCACGTCACGCACAATGAGGGGAGGAGGAGATGATGGCCCGCACACGCCGCACACGCAAGCCAGGGTGGATCGTCACGTACCAAACCAAAGAACTGTTCTACAGATATAGTGATGAGACAGCGGCGCAAGCGAAGGCGCGGATTCAGCGCATGTTCCTCGGCCAGATGGACGGTGAGCCCCAACGTCACTTCCTATTTGACGCCAAGATCATCTCGGTGTCGCCAGAAGTCGTGTAGGCCCTGGGCTCACCCCGATGCCTTTCTTGAGGAGGAGCACAATGGCGGGACAGATCAAGGCAGGGAAGGGAAATCTCATCGCCGCAGCGGGCGAGTACGCGGTGATGGCCGAACTGCTCAAGCGAGGAGTGGTCGCGGCTCTTACACCGAGGAACGCGCCCTCGTTCGACATTTTGGCGACACAGGATCATCGGACGGTGCGCCTCAGGGTCAAGACCAAGTCAGCGGCGTCGGCGGACGGATGGCACTATCTCGTCAAGAAGGATGGGACGCTATTCAGAGATTTCGACGCGAATGGTGTGGATGATTTCACGGTCCTCGTTGATATGGGAGCACCCGGTCAGCCCAATGACTACTTCGTTGTGCCGACCGCCTTGGTGGAGCGAATACTGGAAGAAGACTTCATCAGGTGGCGCGACACGCCGGGCAAGAACGGCCAGCCGCACGACCCGACCAATCGCCTGCGCCTGCTTCACCGAAGTCGGCACCGGGACCGCTTGGCGCCGTATCGAGAGGCGTGGGATCGGCTGTGGAGGGATCACAGAGTGCACGCGTAGCGCCAGGGCGCAAAAGACCCCAGAGGTCGAGACTCCCCAACCTCGATCTCTGTGGTGGCCTTTTTTCATTTCCGGCAATTTTCAGGCTCATGGGCCTGAAGCAATTTCATTTTGCCACACCAATTTCACTCCGCAGATTGACGCCCACGGAATATCCTCCCCCTCCTGATTGATACCCCCTAATGAAGGTGGCCCTTTTTACTGCTCCGAATGCACCGGGTGCTCCCGCTCTCAGACTGTGGTGAAAAGGAAGTTCGTGACCTGCCTACCCCCTCGCAGCCCACAGAGCCGTATGGTGCCGCAAGAGTTCTCAAAGCGTGTGTGCGCGCAGCACCAGCGCTATCAACACATTTGCGTGGACTCCCCGATTAGGAGACGGGAGGTCCGCAGCGTCATTCTGCTGTCAAAACGTGTTCATTCTGCGTTCATTCTCGCGCGAGGAGATGTGTGAGGTGGATGGCTCGCTTCATAACGGGAGAGGTGGGTCTGCGGCCACTAGACTGTACACAAGCATTAGGGGTCTTCTCTCGTCTCTGTATCTACGCTTCTTCTTCATACAGAGGGGGGAGAGAATCCGCGCGCAGCCACGAGCGTAGCGAGTGTAAGCGTAGCGCCACGGTGCAAGCGGAGCGCCACGAAGCGTAGCGGAGTGTAAGCGGTAGCGCCGTTAGGCGTGCAGTGCAGTATGAAGACATGGCTGCGTTGGCATGATGCCTCGGGTCGCCTGTAGGGCCGCAGGTCCGCCGCATGCCTGCCCTAGACGTGATTTATCTTCCCTTCCGAAGTCCGTGCCCGTGGTCACTATCATGGACGAAGGCCGTTTGTGCTCTCCACAAGTTCTCCTTCGCCACCTTGAGGTATCCAAGGACTGTGCGACTATCTTTGCGACTGTATTGAGCGGCAGGGAACGATGCTTCTGTGCGTTGAAAATGATGATCTGTTGCAAACAATAGGTCAAGGAACCGCTTGTTCTTCTTCTGGCGTTTTTCAATTCTCTAAACCGCACACTGCCCAAGAGGGCAATCAATTGCTTGTCATTCGCCATTTGCAATGCACCTCCATAGGAGAAAATGGCGAACCTGCGGCCCACGCGCGGCCCGAGAACACTCTGCAATTGTCAAGGTGCGGTCTTGCCGACCGCGCGGAATGATAGCCTGGGGATCGTGCCCTGTGCAAACCTGGCCGAGCGTCACTCTTGGAAACACTCTTGCGATGCCGGATTACCCCGGTTCACGGCGGACGACTTGGAGGTGGGAGAAATCGCCTAAAACGCAGTCAGGACGCACATCGCGGACTACGGCGGTCAATCGCGGACGATCATGAGAACCGCTTTGCACGCAGGGGGTCGGGGGCTCGAATCCCCTCGTCTCCACCAACCCAGTCAGGACGCGGGTTTCAGCCGATCTCGGCCCTCCAGAAGAGCCCCAAAAAAGCAGGTGCTCACCCCGAGAAGCCGTTTCAGGAGGCCGTTGACGCCTTCCTGCTCAGATCAGGGCCTAGGAACTGGCCCGGCTCTCGGTCTCTGCCTTCAAAGCGTACTCGATGACCTGCTCCAGGGTCATCGCCTGGCCCTGAGCCCATGCGGCGGCGAACGCCTCTTCGTTCATGTGCGCCCGGGCCGCCGCCAGGTCGCGCTCGTACATGGGCCGGTTCACGGCCCACACGCTCGCACCGGTGGCATCGTAGATGGCCTGCGCGGCCCCAAACAACTGCGCCGCGCGCTCGGGATGGCCCTGTGCCACAGCGACTCCGGCCAGGGCTACCAGACCTTCAGCGACCAGCCGCTTGTTGCCCATCTCGCCGAACAAGGCCAGGCTTTGTTTCAGCAGCGCACCGGCCCGCTCGAAGTTGCCGGCGCAATATTCCACCACTCCCAAATGGGTGAGGGTGTACGCCGGCCCTTCCTTCACGCCCAGGTCCCGGTTGAGGACGAGGCATTCCTCTAGGATGGTCCTGGCCAGCTCATACTTCCCTTGACACCGCGCCACCAGGCCCAAATTGCTGAGTGAAGCGGCGATGCCCCGCTCGTCCTTGAGTTCGCGCCGGATGGCTAGACTCTCTTCGTAACACGTGCGGGCGGCATCGAACTCTCCCTGGTTAAGGGCAACTGGTCCAAGGTTGTTGAGCGCCAGGGCCAGCCCTGGCTTGTCTCCCAGCTCCCGGCACAGCGCGATGCTCTCCTCAAGGAGCACACGCGCGGCGGCATTGTCCACCTGGAAGAGGGCCAGTCGTCCAGCCCAAGTGAGCGCGTGCGCTCGGGCTGCAAGGTGCTCCAATGCCCGGGGTCGTGACAAGGCCTTCGCCAGGCGGTCTCGGCCCTCGCGCAGGTATCCGCGGACCTCCCAGAATCCCCCCAGGGCCCCGGCCAGCCGCAACGCTGCCTCTTCACTGCCCGGCTCGAACTGGCTCCACTCCAGCGCCGTTCGCAGATTGTCGTGCTCCAATTCCAACCGATTGAGCCACTGAACTTGCTCTGGGCCGCGCAGGTGAGTCTCGGCCTGCTCGGCGAGCGCCAGGAAGAAGCCTCGATGGCGACCGCGCGCTTCCCGAGCCTCGGCCGCTTCCAGCTTCTCCTGCGCAAACTGTCGGACCGTTTCCAGAAGGCGGTACCGCAGCGCTCCCCGCGCTTCCTCGGCCAGGACCAGTGACTTATCCACCAGATGGCTCAGGAGGTCAAGGACTTCCAGTTGATCGATCCCCTTGCCCCAGAAGGCGGCTGCTGCCTCGAGGGTAAACCCGCCGGCAAAGACCGACACCCGACGCAGCAGCGCCCGCTCCGGCTCGGAGAGGAGGTCATAGCTCCACTCCGTCGCCGCGCGCAGCGTCTGGTGACGAGGCAGGTCCGTTCGAGACCCGCCGGTGAGTAACCGGAAGCGATCGCCCAGCCGCTCGGCGATCTGCTCCGGCGACAGCACATTTATTCGCGTAGCGGCTAACTCCAACGCCAGCGGGATGCCGTCGAGTTGCTGGCAGATGTTTGCGATCGCGTGCGCGTTTTCGCGCATGACGGTGAAGGATGGGAGTACGCTCGCAGCCCGCTCGGCGAACAACCGCACGGCTTCGAAGCCTCTCAGGCGGTCCAGGGGTGGCAGCGATCGCGGGTCGGGCGCTGTCAGTGATGGGACTCGCCAGGCCGTCTCTCCGGCGATGCTTAGCCGCTCCCGACTGGTGGCGAGAATCCGCAGGCCGGGGCAGGCTCGCAGTAGGGTGTGACTCAATCGCGCGCAGGCAACGAGCACATGCTCGCAGTTGTCCAGAATGAGCAGCAGCGACTTCGGTCGCAAGAAGTCTGACAGCGTCTCCGCCAGCTCGCGGCCTGGTTGCTCGCGCACGCCGAGGGCAGATGCTACCGCCTGGGGGACAAGGTCGGGGTCGGACAAGGACGCAAGCTCCACCACCCACACACCGTCTCTAAACTCCTCCAGCAACTCAGCCGCCACCTGAAGGCCCAACCGTGTCTTCCCAGCTCCTCCAGCCCCCGTCAGCGTCAGCAGGCGGCTGGAGGCGAGCAACCGTTTGACTTCCGCCCTCTCGCGCTCCCTGCCGATGAAACTGGTCAAATGGATGGGCAGGTTGTTGGGAAGGACATCCAGCGACTTGAGTGGCGGGAAGTCCGCGGGCAAATCCGGGGCGAAGACCTGGAAGAGGCGTTGTGGGCGGGCGAGGTCCTTGAGGCGGTGTTCACCGAGGTCCCCTAGACTGACCCCATCAGGCAACTCCTCTAGGACAAGTTCCCGCGTCGTCAGCGAAAGGAGGATCTGTCCCCCATGCGCCGCCTGACTTATCCGCGCGGCGCGGTGGACATCTATGCCAACGTACTCGTCACCAGTGGCTGCGGGCTCTCCCGAATGGAGCCCCATCCGCACACGGAGCGCCCCAGCCTGGAGCCAGGCGTGTTTCGCAAAGGCACGTTGCGCCGCGACGGCCGCTAGGGCAGCATCTTTTGCCCGCTGGAAGACGAAGAGGAAGCTCTCTCCCTGGTCCTGGTAGATGTGCCCACCGGCTGACTCGACGGCGTCCCGGAGCAATCGCCGGTGGTCGGTGAAGATCTGTTCAGCGCGAGCATCCCCCAGGTGCTGGACGAGGCGCGTGGACCCTTCGATGTCGGTAACGAGGAACGTGACCGTCCCGGTCGGGAGGGGAGGCATAAAACTCCCCCTTCAAGTGGCTGCCGAAGGGGTTCGAGTGGTGCCCTGGTCGCTCCTTCGCGCTCGTGACGGGTGCCCTGGCATGAGAACTGGCGATGGCACTATGCGCACCTTACATCAATTCCTTTGAATCTTGGGCGTCTACAACGGTCGTTGTTGGGGGAATGAGATCTTGAGGAGCCGAGGGTGCGTTGGCGTGTCCAACACCATCTTGAACCTCAGGAGGCTAACTATGATCCGAAAGCTCGCAGTCGTCCTGGCCGCCGCGCTCGTGTTCATGAGCTTCCCAATCGTCTGGGGGAGTGCCGCACCCCAGCCCCCTGCGACGCGCACTCTGGTCGAGAACATTCGGTCCGTCGATCACCATCTTGACCGAGCGCTCCGGCTTCTGAATGCTGCCGAAGAGCTCGTCGACGCCAAACAGATGGGCAAGACAGAACGCGCAATCGACCAGGCAATCGGGCTGGTCGGAGACGCGGAGCGGAAAGCCTATGAGGCGCTCACTATGGTCCGCGAAGTCGAAGCAACGAAGCTGACGAAGGCCCAGGTTGAACAGGTCGAACGGCTCTCGGCGGAAGCGCGAACCCGGGTACGAGAAGCCCAAGCGCTCATCGACCGGACTGGGCAAAAGACCGCGAATCACCGGAAGCTCCGGGGAGTGTTGATCGGGGCAGACAATCAGATGGACCGAGCCTTGAAGGTGCTCAAGCAGATCGGGGCTCGCCTCTGACCCATCCACGCGTCTGATTCTAAGGTTCTTGGTTGATAGTCGCGGGCGGATGAACTGATATTGCGGAGACCCTCATCCCGGAGTCAGGGCGCGACGTCGTTCCCTTCGCTGCGTGCCCTCAAGGATCCCTTGGATACGGCTCTCTCAAGTTGAGCACGGGGCAGGTGGGCCAAGCCTTGTTGCTACCGATTTGCTACCGTGCGGCACGGAACAGGGCGACACAGGACGGCACAGGACAACAAAGGCCGCGGTTAACCCGCAAAAGGACGCACTCCACGGCACTGGGACAGCACAGGGCGACAAACGGTACACCAGATTTGCACGCAGGGGGTCGGGGGTTCGAATCCCCTCGTCTCCACCAAAATATCACCCCTGCATTCCTCGCGGCGTGGGCTGTACTCTGATCAGGACTCCGCCTGGGGCGCCGTCGTGAAAACCTCGTCCAGGGTCACTTCGACTTCGCCCTGGGACTGGCCCGTTTTCTCGCGGATTTTTCGGACGAGCTGATCGTAGTCGTCGCCGATCTCGTCCAGCTCGGCTCCGGACAACTCCGGCACGAGTTCCATGATGGGCTCACGCAGATCGCGCCATCTCCGCTCGAATTCCTCTCGCAGCATCAGGTTCGTCGCCTCCTCTCCAATGTACTGTTCCCGCCACGATAGCGAGTATACGGCAGGGAGACGGACTGGAAGTACGTCTACTCTTTCGTCACGCCGGCTCCGCCGCTGGAGCCTGGACGTATCGCAGGAGCGCACCCAGGCCCTCGTGAGCGCGCAATCTTTCTGCCGCATCCTTTCCTACGAGCTCGATGGCCGCACCGCTCCGATACGCCAGCAGGGGAAGCAATTGGGGAAGCTCGAATTCCTCGACCGCTCCCCCACACACCGCACAGCGATCGGTGGCGTCTACGCTGACATAGTTGCACTCCACGCATTGCCAGACGGTCCCTGTCAGCTCGCGGTCAGCCACCAGCATCATTGCCTGACCCTGCTGCAGGGCATTGAGGGTCGCCGCCTTGCCCACGACGCCACCCGAGTGGGCACCGGCCAGGTCCAGCAATTGGGCCACCAACTCGTCTTCGCGGCGGCGCTCTGCCGCGAGGGCCACCGGCAACGTTCGCTCGCGGATCTCCGACACGTCGCTGTACGCCGGCAGGGGCACGAGCCCGACCACGCTATCATGCGCGTGTTCCGGCAACATCTCCCTGACGGCGCTGGTGGCCGTCTCCGGGCCCCCGATGATTAACCGGCCGATCTGCAACTCGTCGAGCCATTTGGCTGTCGCGTCGGCTGCGCTCTGCCAGAAACGCCGCACGTGATCCTCGACCCGGGCCTCGAACGTGTCGCGCTGCGCCCCGCGGCTTGCGCCGGTGCCGGCCGCTTTGGTGAAAGTCGGCGGCCTGCCGGCTTTGAACCGCCAGTCGCTGGTATCGAGCTCCAATGCCTCTTCTTCAACGACCGCGGTCCTTCCAAGGTAAGCGGCCAGGATCCGAGCGTGTTCGCTGTCGATGAACAGAATCGCATACGGCTCGTACTCATCGATCGTCCACAGCAGCGGCATCGTATTCGGACGACCGTAGGCGGCGTGATTCGACACCGGAACCGGCAAGAAGTGCTGCCGCCACAATCCGGGCGCGGCAAAGAGAACAAGCCCTCGCCCTGCGGGTCTGGTGGACGCGACGAAGTTCTCCAATTCCTGCGCCGTCGCGCCCAGGGTCCGGCGATCTTCCTTACTCAGACCGTTGAGAATATCGCGGAGCGCGTTTCGCAGCCAGATGACATACGCGGGATGGGCGCTCTGATTCTCAGGCTTTGTAGGATCCACATCCAGGTAAATTGACAGAACATCCCGCCGATCGGTCGCGACGAGATCAGACAGATCGCGAGGCCATAGCATCGCTTGCCGTTCGGCCGGTTCCAGTGGTCTACTCCTTCGGGGGCGGTGGGACTTTCGCGCCCTTTTGGCGGGCCTCCGACAGCCCAATCGCGATGGCTTGCTTCCTGGACTTTACCTTCCGGCCCTTCCCTGGGCCACGCTTGCCGCTTCGGAGAGTCCCATGCTTACGCTTTCGCATGGCCCGCTCGACAGACTTCTGTGCGACCTTACCGTATCGTCTCTTTCCGGATCGCTTCGCCATATGTATCCCTCCCAAAGGAGAGATTACCCTGTGATCGGCCGCCAAAACCTCAGGGCCGAGCAGGTCGTTAGCTGGCGGGGCTGACGGTCACCGGCAGCATCCAGCGAAATCGCGTGCGGAGAAATGCCTGAATGGATTCGACCGTATCCTCGCGATGCGGGCCGAGGGTGATGAGGTAGGCGGTTCCCCCTTCCCGCACAACGGCTGCGAAGGCATACCCGGTAGTCCGCACGCGCTCGGCGAGCAGTTCGGCGTCGTGCTGCGAGGTGAACGCGCCGAAGCGCAGCTGCGCAAACCCTCCTGCCAGGATCCTCAGTTGGGGCCGGAAGCCAAGTTGCGTCAGGACAACCATGCGGCGTTCCGCGACGGCAACCGGAACCGTTTCTGACACAACCTGATAGTGAGCGGGCCCGGGCTGTTGTGTGCTGGCCAACCTCGCGAGGAACCCGGCGAGCGCGAGTTGCCTGACGATCTCGGCAGCGCGGTCTTCTCCGGCGACCGGTCCGACTTGCACGATGTACCGCGGGGCTTCGTCATTCGGGAGCGGGTTCGGGGGCGGTGCAATCACCGGCGCGGGTGGAGCGGGTGTGGGTGGAGTCGCCGCGGGCACCCTCTCGGCAGCACCCAGCTTCGGACGCGGGTTGACCCGCCGCTCGATATGAACCCGTCGCGGTGTATTGAGCTGTCGCTGCGAGTTGACCCGCCGCTGAGGGGGCGCAAGCGCACGTCGCTCTTGCATCCTGAACTCAGCCCACTGCTGGTGCACGGGCGCAGCGGGTTTCGCACTTCGCACGACCGCTCGAGGAACATCGAGGCGGTCTTCCACGGCGACCTGCGGAGCCGGCGGCGGGTCGTTCACGTCGATGCGTGTCCACCCCCCCGATGCCAACGGCGGAATCGATGCGGCCGGCGTCACCGGCGGAGGCTGCAATCGGGGCGCCAGGAGGAAGAAGAGACCGACACCCAGGAGCGCACCGACCGAGACGCTGATTGCATACTGCATGTCCATTCGTCGCATGGCCCGATCCTTTGCTGGTCTCATCGACACTTCGGCCACCACGAGAGTGGAAATCCTTCGGCCACGACATCCTCGAAGCGCACGGTGCCCTTGACCAGCCCAAGCGCGCGATAGAGATCGCTCATTATCTGAACGTTCTCCCTGGTGATCCGCTGCCAGTAGACCAGGGACTGGTTGCGGGCGATGTTCTCATAGACCTCCGGAGCCATGCCTGGGAAGAGTTGCCGGTACGCCCTTGCCACCAGATCGGGGTGTGTCCTGATGGCCAGATCTGTGCAGGCGATGGCCCGCGAGATGCGCAAGGCGACGTCGCGCTGGTCCCGCACCCAGTCATCGTGAGCCACGACGGAGGCCTCCACAATTCGACTGAGCGGATAGAGCGTATCGAACGCGCGCATATCGAGAAACACATCGCCCAGGCCGATCTGGGACGGCATGGTGAGCAGGCTCGTTCCCGGCTCCCAGGTGACCTGCGCGTCCACGCGACGGGCCTGCATCGCCGCCAGA
Source organism: bacterium (assembly GCA_050694895.1). Taxonomy (GTDB): domain Bacteria; phylum Sysuimicrobiota; class Sysuimicrobiia; order Sysuimicrobiales; family Humicultoraceae; genus JBQTJP01. The sequence goes on from JBOGSE010000063.1 coordinate 17,221, forward strand.
TGTCCCGGAACCTCGCCCGTCGGGATAATCGTCAGTTCGCGACCTGGATCGATGCCTTTCTGAAGCAACATGAGCCGTAACAGCACGTCGACCCGCCCGCCGGGTGCGTCTACGCCGACGCGCTTTCCGCGCAGCGCGTTGAGATCTCCCTTCGGAATCCTCAGGTCTTTCTGAGTGACGACAGTCGCATTGGGC
>JBOGSE010000064.1:0-3898 GCA_050694895.1 bacterium
CGGCACACGGACATCTTCGAACAGGATTTCGCCGTGCCCGTGGGGCGCGTCATCGTAGCCGAAGACCGTGAGCATCCGCAGCACGGTAATCCCGGGCGCATCCCGCGGCACCAGGATCATCGACTGACGCCGGTATGGGTCGGGATGTTCCGGATCGGTCTTTCCCATGAAGATGATGATCTTGCACCGTGGGTCCCCGATGCCGGAGATCCACCACTTGCGTCCGTTGAGCACGTAGCCGTCGCCGTCCCGGACGATCCTGGCCTCGATGTTGGTCGCGTCCGAGGAGGCAACCTGCGGCTCGGTCATGGCAAAGGCCGAGCGAATCGTGCCGTCCAGCAGCGGCGCCAGCCAGCGCTTTTTCTGCTCGTCGCTGCCGTAGCGGACCAGCACCTCCATGTTGCCGGTATCCGGAGCCGAGCAATTGAACACCTCGGGGGCGATCGGCGAGCGCCCCATGATCTCGCACAGCGGGGCATAGTCAAGGTTGGTCAGGCCCGCCCCGTGCTCGCTGTCGGGGAGAAAGAGATTCCACAGACCCGCTGCGCGGGCTTTGGCCTTGAGGTCCTCAACGATCGGCGGCACCTGCCAGCGGGTCGGCTGACTGTTCAACTGATCGGCGAAGGTCTGCTCGTGCGGGTAGACGTGCGCGTCCATGAACGCGCCCAGGCGCTCCGTGTACTCCTTCGTGCGCGGGGAGAACTCGACGTGCACCTGAGAAGTCTTCCTCGTTCGGCCTTCTCAGTCCCGCCCCGCGGTATCCGGCAGCGGCAGGTAGTACGAGTTGCCGGCAGCGGCCCAGTCGCGTGACATCTGGCGAAACTCCGGTCCCATCGGGTCGAGCCCCCGCATCCGCATGCTCCCGCGCCTGATGGTAAAGTCATGCGGCGCCAGCTCACCTGCCCGCACGAAGTGCCGCTCGGCGGCCTCGGCGCGCCCCTGCGTGTGCAGCCACAGGGCGAGGCCGAACTCCGCCCTCGCCTGCTGCTCCGCCGGCGTTGGCAGGCGCTGCCACGCGCGGACCTGCTCCTCGGTCAGCGCCGGGGCTTCCCCGCGCACCCAGGCCCGCAGCGCGTTCAGGTGGCGGGCGGATTCGAGCCCGGTGAATCGTTGAAAGCGGTCATCGCCGAAGGCCACGTCATTCGGCCGCACGATGCGGCCGCCTTCATCGATCCACAGAATCGTCGGGACGTTGGCGAGATTGTAGAGATCGGCCAGCCGGTACTCGACGTCGACGAGCGACGGATGCGTGGGGCGAGCCGCGTCGATCCAGGGGCGGGCGTCTTCGGGATTCCTGTCCAGCGCGACCGTCACGACCGTGAATCCGACTCCCTTCAGCTCTTCGTGTACGGCCTGCCAGACCGGCAGGTCCAGCCGACACCCTCACCACGATGCGTAGATGACGAGTAGGACCTTCTTGCCGCGCTGGTCGGAGAGCGCGTGCAACCGCCCTTCCAGATCAGGCAGGGAGAAGTCGGGCGCGACGAGCATCGCCAGGGCGGCGCCGCGCTCTTGGGCTGATGCCCCGAGATAGGCGGCGGCCTCGGCGACATCGAAGGCCAGAGGGCGATGCAGCGCGGCTGCAAGATCCGCGATGTCTATCCCGTCGGTATCGATCGAGACCTGCCTGGACAGCGGGACGCATGTATCACCCCTGCACAACCCTTCCGGCTTCAGCTCCCAGCCCAGAGCGTCAGGCAGGGTACGGGCGGGCAGCCGAACGCCGCCACCGTCGACGACCGCAGTCACCTCGACCGATTGACCATCGTCGATAATCGTGAACCGTTGTTCGCGAGATCCGTTGCGCATAGCGATCTCCTGCTAGGGTCCGCGCTGGCCTGGCGGCGGGGTCTCCGGCGCGTCCGCGCGGCGCTGCAGCCGCTGCTCGACGGTCTCCAACACCCGCTGGACCTCGCGCACCGCGTTCCTCCAGGGACCGCCGACGCGGCCCATGTGCCGGAATTTCTTGTAGCGCGCGGCGGTGAGACGCTCCGGTGAGAGCCGGGACAGCTCGGCCAGCGCCGCAAGTACGTGCTGCCGGACCGCGTCGGTCGCCTCGTCGGGATTCGTATGCGCGCCGCCCGTTGGTTCCGGAATGATGTGATCGATCACGCCCAGCCGCAGCAGGTCGGCCGCGGTCAGTTTGAGCGCCGAGGCCACCTCTGGCGCATGCGACGCATCACCGTAGAGGATCACCGACGCCGCTTCGGGTGAAATTACCGAGTAGAAGGCGTACTCCTGCATGAGGATGCGATCGCCCACCGCCAGCGCAAGCGCGCCGCCGCTGCCGCCCTCGCCGATCACCACCGACACGATCGGGGTCGGCAGCAACGCCATCGCCTGGAGGTTCTGGGCCAGTGCCTGCGCGATGCCTCGTCGCTCGGCGTCGTAGCCCGGATACGCTCCCGGCGTGTCGATAAACGTGACCAGCGGCAGGCGAAACTTGGCGGCCAGGTTCATCAACCGCAGCGCTTCGCGATACCCCTCGGGATACGGCATCCCGTGGGGCGCGGCTGCGCCCGGCACGCTGTGGCGTTCCTGCCCCACGACCACAACGGTCTGGCCGTCGATCTCGCCGAGTCCCCCGACGATCGTGGGATCGTCACCATACACGCGATCGCCGTGGAGCTCAACGAACGAGGTGACGATTCGGGCGATGTAGTCGCGCAACGTCGGGCGCTGCGGATGCCGGGCGATCTGCACGACATCCCATGCCGCCGGCACGGGGCCGGTGGGCCGCGGCGGGCGAGGCGGCCGCTGAACGCTCCGCCGGGCCGTGTCGGGACGCCTGAGGTGCCTGACGAGGTACCCCAGCGTCTCGCGCAGCTCGCGGCGTGGCAGCAGAAGGTCGACAATTCCGCCCTCGAAGAGTCGCTCGGCCAGATGCGAGTCGTCCGGGAGCTTCTCAGCCATCGTGATCTCGATGACGCGGCGTCCGACGAATCCGATACGGGCGCCGGGCTCAGCAATGAGCACGTCGCCCAATGATGCAAATGAAGCGGTCACGCCGCCAAAAGACGGATGGCTGAAGACCGAGACGTGCGCCAGACCGGCGGCGTGATGGCGCGCCCGGGCGGCCGCGGTCTTCGCCATCTGCACGAGCGAGAGCATCCCCTCCTGCATCCGCGCCCCGCCCGTGCTGCTCACGGTGATCACGGGCAGGCGGCGCCGCATCGCTACCTCGAACGCGTCGGCGATCTTCTCACCGACCACCGACCCCATCGTGCCGCCCAGAAATCCAAAGTCGAAGACCGCCAGAACCACCGGCAGGCCATCAATGCGGGCCTGCCCCACGAGCACCGCCTCCCGCAGACCCGTGCGCCGGCGCGCCTCGATCAGGCGCGCACGATAGGTGCGCTGGTCGGCGAAGCGCAGCGGGTCGACAGAGATCATCCGCCGGTCGAACTCGCGGAAGGTCCCGGCATCGGCCACCAGGGCGATCCAGTCCAGGGCCGGCATGGGCAGGTGCGCACCGCAGACCGGGCAGACCCAAAGGGCTTCTCGCAGCACCGCGAGAGGTGTGTCGGCCCGGCATGACTGACACCGGGCCACCTCGACCGGGGGCTCAGACGGCGCCGCCGGTCCGAAGCGACGAAATCTCCTTAGCATTGTAACCCAGTTCACTCAGGATGCTCTCGGTGTGCTGGCCGAGCAGCGGCGGTGGTGTGGCGATCCGCCCGGGCGTCTCCGACAACTTCATCGGCACGCCCGTCTGCTTGATGCGGCCGGCGCGGGGATGGTCAATCTCCACGACCATCTGGCGGTAGCGCACCTGCGGATCGGTGAACAGATCCGACAGGAGGTAGATGGGCCCCGCTGGCACACCCGCCCTCTCAAAGGTCTCTGCCCATTCGCGCGTCGTCCGACCCGCGAAGATGGGCTCGAGCAGGGCGATGAG
>JBOGSE010000065.1:0-8687 GCA_050694895.1 bacterium
CGTCGTCGCGGACCCGCACGAGATCGCGAACGTGCTCGGCATGAGCGGGATTCGCTACATGCTGCAGGCCGCGAAGTACAATCCGCTGAGCGTGCACGTGATGGCGCCCTCGTGTGTCCCCGCCAGCTCGATGGAGAGCGCGGGCGCCGAGCTCACGGCTTACGATCTCGAGACCCTGATGCAGGACAAATGGGTCCTCGGGCTTGCCGAGATGATGAACGTCCCGGGCGTGCTGGCTTCTGATCCAGAAGTCCTGGCGAAGATTGCGGCGGCCGGCGCGCGTCCCGTAGACGGACACGCCCCCGGCATTCGGGGCCTTGATCTCAACGGCTACGTCGCCTCCGGGATTGGCTCGGACCACGAGTGCACGTCGGTCGACGAAGCAAGAGAGAAGCTCCAGCGGGGCTTGGTGATCATGATCCGCGAAGCCACGACCGCCCGCAACCTCACGGATTTGCTGCCGCTGGTCACACCGCGCAACGCCTGGCGATTCATGTTCGTCACCGACGACCGCACGCCGGTCCATCTGCTGGCCGACGGGTCGATCGATTCGATGGTCCGCGCGGCCATCGGCCTTGGGCTGGACCCCCTCCTGGCGTTGCAGCTTGGGAGCCTCAACGCCGCGGGCTACTTCGGGCTGCGTGATCGAGGCGCGATCGCGCCGGGGAAGATGGCGGACGTGATCGTATTCGATGACCTTCAAGCCCCACGGCCCCGACTCGTGTACCGCCACGGACGGCTGGTCGCGCGCGATGGGCAGATCATCCCCTATGAGAGACCGGAGCGCCTTCCCGCGCTGCGCGGCACGATCAACGTTTCGCGGAGCACCCTGCACTTCCGCATCCCCGCCAGCGGCAGCCGTGTCCGCGTCATCGAGGTCATTCCCAATCAGATCATCACGGGGGCCGGTGAAGCCGACGCCACGATCGTCGCAGGTGAGGCCGTCGCCGATTCCGATCGCGATCTGCTGAAACTGGCGGTGATCGAGCGGCACACGGGCAGCGGACGGGTCGGACTGGGCTTCGTGCGGGGCTTCGGACTGAAGATCGGCGCGCTCGCGTCCACGGTGGCGCATGACGCGCACAACATCATCGTCGTCGGGGCCAGTGATGACGCGATGCGGGCGGCCGTGGATTTGATCCTTGAAATGCAGGGCGGCCTGGTGGCCGTCGCCGGCCGGGAAGTGGCCCGGCTGCCGCTTCCGATTGCCGGCCTGATGTCCGATGAGCCGTTGGGCACGGTCGCCGAGGTCCTGCGCACCCTGCTCCGCACGGCCCGCCGGATGGGGAGCACCCTCGATGATCCCTTTATGGCGCTGTCATTTCTGTCGCTGTCCGTCATTCCGGCCCTGAAGTTGACCGATCGGGGTCTCCTGGACGTGCAGCGCTTCGCGAATGTGCCTCTCTTTATCGATGACTCTTCTGACTCGCGCCAAAAATCTGCCCTGCCGCAGGTTTGAACGCCCCACGCGTGCGCGCGGGCACATGCGCAGGGAGTGGAGGCGCCACAGCCGAACGTCCCCGGAAGACCCAGCGCATCCGCTCTCTGGTGCTCCGATGGTATCGCCGCCGACCGGAACCGTCACCTTTCTGTTCACAGACATCGAGGGATCTACACGACTTCTTCAGGGTCTGGGCGATGCCGGGTATGCGGAGCTCCTGGCCTTGCACCGCGAGCGCCTCCGCTCCGCATTCACCGCAGCGGGAGGACACGAGATCGAAACCCAGGGGGATGGCTTTCTCATTGCGTTTCAGAGCGCGCGCAGGGCCGTCGCCGCCGCTCTCGACGCCCAACGCGCGCTGGACGCGCATCCGTGGCCCCACGGCGCCGTGCTGCGCGTGCGCATAGGATTGGATACCGCCGAGACGACGATCCATGGCGGCGCGTATGCCGGCCTGGGTCTCCACCGCGCCGCGCGCATTTGCGCCGCCGGCTGGGGCGGCCAGGTCCTGCTGTCGCGTATCACCGCGGACATCGTCGGGACTGAGCTGCCGGCCGGCGCGGGCCTTCGAGACCTCGGCGATCACCACCTCAAAGACCTGCAGCGCACGGAACGGATTTGTCAGCTCATGCATGCCGACCTGCCGGCTGACTTTCCGCCGCTGCGATCGCTGGACAGCCTCCCAAACAACCTGCCCCGCCATCTGACCAGCTTCATCGGGCGCGAGCGCGAGATCGCCGATGTCAAGCACCGGCTTTCGAGTACCCGCCTGCTGATGCTCACCGGCTCGGGTGGGTGCGGCAAAACGCGCCTCGCCCTCCAGGTGGGTGCCGATCTTGTGGAAGGGTTCACAGACGGCGTGTGGCTCGTCGAACTGGCGCCGATCTCCGATCCCGTGCTCGTGCCCCAGACGGTCGCCTCGACCCTGCACATACGCGAGGAGCCTGGCCGTCCGCTGTTGGTCACACTCACCGACCATCTTGGGCCCAAGCAGGTCCTGCTGCTGCTGGACAACTGCGAGCATCTTGTCGAAGCGTGCGCGCGCCTGGCCGAGGCACTGCTGCGTGCCTGTCCGCGCCTGCGCATTCTCGCGACCAGCCGCGAATCGCTGGCCATCGCGGGAGAGATGACCTGGCGCGTCCCCTCCCTGACGGTGCCAGATCCGGCGCGGCTGCCGCCCCTGGAGAGGTTGACGCAGTATGAGGCCGTGCGCCTGTTTATCGAGCGCGCGATTGCCGCCCGTCCGGACTTCACCGTCACCGAGCGGAACGCGCCCGCGCTCGCCCAGGTCTGCCATCAACTCGACGGCATCCCGTTGGCCATTGAACTGGCCGCCGCGCGCGTAAAGGTCTTGCCTGTCAATCAGATCGCTGAGCGCTTGGACGACCTCTTTCGTCTGCTGACCGGGGGCGGGCGCACCGCTCTACCGCATCATCAAACGCTGGAAGCGGCGATGGATTGGAGTTATGAGCTGTTGTCCGAGCCGGAGCGGATGCTGTTGGGTCGGCTCTCGGTTTTCGCGGGCGGATGGACACTCGAGGCGGCCGAGGCGGTCTGCGCCGGAGACGGCGTCCCGTCCTCGACAATCCTCGATCTGATGGCACAATTGGTGGACAAGTCTCTCGTCATGGCCAGGGTCCATGACGGACAGGCGGTCGAAGGCAGGTACTGGCTCCAGGAACCCGTGCGCCAGTATGCGACGAGAAAGATTCGCGAGTCCGGCGCGGAAGCGGCAGTGCATCGACGCCATTGGGAGTACTTTGTGGACCTCGTCGAGCACTCGTCACTCCGGGGAGCCGACCAGGCTCGGTGGACGGACCGGCTCATCGCCGAACGCGACAACCTCCGGACCGCGCTGGAGCGAAGCAAAACCAGCACGGACGGGGCGGACGCCACCCTGCGGCTGGCAGCATCACTGTGGTGGTTCTGGTTCACGCAGGGGGCGCTCACCGAAGGACGCACGTGGCTCGAGGGGGCCCTGGTGCTCCCGGGCGCGACTACCGCTGCGGCGCGCGCGGCCGCGCTCTACGGCGCGGGAGCCATCGCCTGGACTCAGGGCGACCTGAGGCGGGCCGCGGAGCTGGCCGGTGAGGCGCTTGACCTCTGCCGTGAACTGGACGATCGACTCGGGGTGATCTATTCGCTGACCATCCTTGGTGGGGTGAGGATGTTTCAGGGGGAGTACGCGCGCACGACCGCGATGGCCGAGGAAGCCCTGGCCCTCTGCCGGGAACTGGGGTACGAGTGGGAAACCGCGACGGTGCTCGGCCTGCTGGCGTGGACGGCACGATATCAGGGCGAGTTCGCCAGGGCGGAAGCGCTGTGCGCCGAGAGCCTGTCAATCTTCCGGAGCTTGGGTGATACCTGGGGCGTCGCCTCGATCCTCGGCCATCTCGGCAACGTGACATGGCGTCAGGGCCGCTACGAGCGCGCGAAGCAGCTGCTGGAGGAGAGCATCGGTCTTGCACGCGACCTGGGCCACCGGTCCCAGCTGGCGACGTCCCTCCATGAACTGGCGCGTCTTGAGCTCGCGCAGGGCGACGCGGGTCGTGCCGCAGCGCTCGAGGGCGAAGCCCTGGTGCTGCGAAAAGACCAGGGCGAGCTGTGGGGAATCGCCGAATGCCTCGAAGGGCTCGCCGCAGCCGCGCAGGCGGTCGGCGAGTCTGAGCGCGCGGTGCGATTCCTGGGCGCCGCGGCCGCACTCCGCGAGACCATTGACGTTCCCCTGCCGTCGGTAGACCGCAGCGACAGCGATCACGTGCTGGCGGCCGCGCAGGCGGCGCTTGGCGGCGACCGGTTTGCCGCGGCCATGGCCCGAGGGCGTGCCATGATGCTCGACCAGGTGCTGGGATACGCGCTCGAAGGCCACACGCAATCGCCCGCATAGATCCATGACCGCGCTGCCGACCGGGACCATCACCGTCCTGTTTACCGACATCGAAGGGTCAACGCAGCTTCTCCAGCGCCTGGGCGATGGCCCTTACGGGCAGGTCCTGGCGGACTACCGGCGCATTCTCCGGCCTATCTTCGAAGCGGAGGGTGGTCAGGAGGTCGAAGCGCCGGGGGACGGATTTCTCATCGCTTTCGAGAGAGCGCGCGCGGCTGTCCGCGCGGCGCTATCGGCCCAGCGGGTAATCACGGGGCATGCGTGGCCGGAAGGCGCGGCGCTGCGCGTCCGAATGGGCCTTGATACGGCAGAAGTCGCGATTCATGCGGGCGCGTATGTCGGCATGGGCCTCCATCGCGCCCAGAGGATTTGCGCCGCCGGCTGGGGTGGCCAGATTCTGCTCTCACGCACCACGGCGGGCATCGTCGAATACGATCTGCCGACCGGGGCGAGCATAAAGGACCTGGGAGAACATCGTCTGAAAGACCTTCAGCGCCCGGAACGGATCTTCCATCTCCTGCACGCCGACCTGCCCGCCGAGTTTCCCCCGCTCCGATCTCTGGAGAATCTCCCCAACAACCTGCCGCGCCAGCTCACAAGCTTCATCGGACGCGAGCACGAGATGACCCAGGTCAAGCGGTTGCTCTCCACCACCCGGCTCCTCACGCTCACCGGCTCTGGTGGCTGCGGCAAAACCCGACTGGCCCTGCAGGTAGGGGCAGACCTCGTCGAAGCGTTTGCGGACGGCGTGTGGTTCGTGGACCTGGCGCCTCTGTCGGACTCTGCTCTCGTCCCGCAGGCGGTTGCGTCGGCGCTGCGCATGCGCGAGGAGCCCGGCCGCGGGCTCCTCGTCACGTTGATAGACTACCTTCAGCCGAAGAGCATCCTCCTGGTGCTCGACAGTTGCGAGCATGTGGTAGAGGCGTGCGCGCGGATGGCCGAAGCACTGCTGCGCGCCTGCCCGCGCTTGCAGATCCTGGCAACGAGCCGGGAGCCGTTGCGCATCGCCGGAGAGACCAACTGGCGGGTGCCCTCCCTCTCGCTGCCCGATCTCATGCGCCTCCCTGCGCTGAAGGATCTCGCGGAATATGAAGCGGTGCGGCTGTTCATTGACCGCGCCGGGGCCGCGCTCCCGAGTTTCCGGCTCACAGACCAGAACGCGCCGGCCGTTGCGGACGTGTGCGATCGGCTGGAAGGCATCCCGCTGGCGATCGAGCTCGCGGCGACGCGCGTCAAGACCCTCCCCGTCGATCAGATCGCGGCTCGGCTGGATGATCAGTTCCGGCTGCTCACAGGGGGCAGCCGGACCGCGATGCCCCGGCAGCAGACCCTGCAGGCCGCGATGGATTGGAGCTATGTTCTGTTGTCGGAAAAGGAGAAAACTCTGCTCCGTCGGTTGTCGGCCTTTTCGGGCGGATGGACGCTCGATGCGGCAGAGGCGGTCTGCGGGGGAGAGGGCATTGACGATGCCGACGTGCTCGATCTGCTCTCGCAGCTTGTCGACAGATCGCTGGTTGTTGTGCACGAGAGAGATGGTACTGCTCGCTACCGGCTGCTGGAAACCGTGCGGCAGTACGCGCACGGAAAACTGGCCGAGTCAGGCGAGGACGCCAAGGTTCAGAGGAGGCACCGGAACTGGTTCCTGACACTGGCAGAGCGGACCGAGCCTGAACTCATTGGACCGGCCCAGGTCGTGGGCCTGGAGCGACTGGAAGCCGATCATGACAATCTCCGTACGGCGCTGGCGTCGACTCAAACCGAGAAGGATGGCGGCGAGTCGGGCCTTCGGCTGGCGGGCGCCCTGGGACGATTCTGGCTGACGCGTGGTCACTTCATCGAAGGGCGCCGATGGCTGGATCGGATGCTGGGATCGAGTGGCGGCGTGCAGGCTGCCCTCCGTGCGCGCGCACTCCTCGAGGCCAGCAGGCTGGCCTGGAATCAGAGCGACTATACGGCGGCCATTGCGCTGTCCGAAGAAAGCCTGGGCATCTTCCGAGAACTCAAGAACCGGCAGGGGGTCGCCGACGCACTCAACATCCTTGGGCTTGTCGCGGCCGCGCAGGGCGATTATGCGGCCGCCCGCCCACGCTACGAAGAAGGTCTGGCGCTTGCGCGAGACCTCGAGGATAAGTGGCGGATGGCCATGCTGCTCAACAATCTTGGTCTTGTCGCCGTCGAGCAAGGAGATTACCGTGCGGCCCGGCCGTTCCATGAGGAAAGCCTGCGGATGCGCCGAGCGCTGGGTGATACACTCGGTGTCTCCTACTCGCTTAACAGCCTGGGGCTAGTGGCCGCGGCGGAAGGCGACTTCGACGGCGCTCGCACCCTTCTTCAGGAGGGGCTGCGGATACGTCGCGGACTGGGTGACCGGCGGGGGGTTGCGGCTTCGCTCAGCAATCTCGGCGTGGTGGCACACAAACAGGGGGATCATGAACGGGCGGCGGCGCTGTGGAGAGAGAGCCTCGCCCTGCGAAGGGAGCTCGGCGACAAGCGCGGCATCGCCGACTGCCTGGAGAGGCTGGCGGGGATCGCATGCGCGCGGCGGGTCTTCGCGAGGGCTGCACGGTTGTTCGGGGCGGCCGAAGCGCTGCGCGAAGCCATCGGCGCTCCCCTGGGACCCTCTGACCGCGGCGAGTACGACCGGAACGTAGCCAGCGTGCGCGCCGCCCTAGAGGAGCCTGCATTACACGCGGCGTGGGTAGAGGGCCGGGGAACGCCGCTGGAGCAGACGATCGAGTACGCGATGACCGATGATGCCTGATCCAACTCACATACTGTCCAGATCCCCCAGGGGTTCCAAAATCATCATTTCATGGTCGAGCCCCTTCGCATTCTCGTAAACCAATTTAATACTCTCTTTGAGCTCCTTCATGTTGTTGGATTGCACGAAAACCATTGCTCCGTTCGGCATCCAGGGCGCTGGGGAGCTCGCGACATCATCCCTCCACCCATGGAAGATGAAGGGCACAACGTGATGGACCTTGCGCTGACCGCGCAAACCCGGGACCACTTTGGCCATCAGCTCTTTGAGCTGCGTCGGACCCAACCGTGACTTCGTTCGCCCCCTTGAGATGAGCAACACGGCCCTGTAGGCGCTGTAGGTGAAGTCCCGCACTTCTTGGCTGGCTGGAGCCGCTTGCGCGAGGGCCGGCGTCGCCCCTCCAACCTGGGTGACCGCGAGGAGGCCGAGCCCTGCCTTCGCACTGTTCGCCAGGAATTTTCTTCTCTTCATGCGTCGGCCCATGTCTCATTCTCCTTGTTCGTAACCGGTAGTCCCGATCGCAGCACCTCACATGCTGTCCAGATCCCCTAGTCGCTCCATCACGATCATCTCTTGGTCGAGTCCCGCCGCAGCCCCGAAGATCGTCTGAATACGCATCTCGAGCTTCTGTGGATTGCCGGCTTGCACGAAAATCAGCGCTCCATTTGGCATCCAGGGCGCAGGTTTTCCAGCGGCATCCTTCCAGTCTTGAAACAAGACGGCCTCCACGTGCCGAACACCCGGAAGACAGCGAAGACTCGGGACGACTTTCGCGATGAGCTCCCTGCGTCGATCCCTGTCCCACATCATGGTTTTCTGTTGGTCCATCGAGACCAGCAGCACGGCTCCGTACGTGTGATCAATGAACTGCGGCCGTTGCACGTTTCCTCCCCCTTTCTACTCTTTCAGTAAGATCGCATCCGGCTAGCGGGGTTTCACGGGCCCGAGCGGCGATTCCTGCCCCGTGCCCCATTTCACACGCCCTTTGTGACGCCTTGCATCGAGCCGGATCGCCCCGGCCGGTACACTCACGATCAGGTGAACAGCGAAACTGCGGTGGAGACACCTCCACCACGCTGAACGCCAAAACTCTAGAAAGAGGAGGAGAAGACGATGAAGCTGGCCGCGCTGACCGCGCTAGCCGCAATCCTGCTGGCGACCGTCCCGCAGGCGCTCGCGACCGAGGCCAATCTCGAGGGCCTCAAGTTCGATGAGGTTGCGGTGGAGACCGAACAGGTTCAGCCCGCCGCCGAGGGTGGGGAGATCAAGGGCCACACGGACGGGCAGATTCAGGAAATGACCTGGCCCCCGCTCGAAAGAGATGGCGGAGTGGATTAGCGTGCCCTAATTCACACCGTCCCTGTAACCCGTGCCATCGAGCCAGATCGGCCCGACCGGTAGAGTGAGGATCAGGTGAACAGCAAGGACTGTGGTGGAGACAACCTCCGCCAGGCTGACGCCAAAACCTTAGAGAAAGGAGGAGAAGACCATGAAGCTGACTGCACTCGCCGCACTGGCCGCGATCCTGCTGGCGACCGTCCCGCAGGCGCTCGCGACCGAGGCCAATCTCGAGAACATCAAGCTGGACGCGGATGAAG
>JBOGSE010000066.1:0-4499 GCA_050694895.1 bacterium
CGGCCTGTGCTCCCGCGGTCACCGTGATCGAGCCGTCAGCGCCCGGGCCTCCCACACCGTCATACGGCCCCCATCCACCTGAAGGATAAAACGTCAGTACCCGCCTCCCGCTCACGGTCAGCCCACCTGGGACCTGCTTGGGAAAGTCGGGCTCCGCGACAAGCGTGGTCTCGTTGCGGACCGTGTAAATCGTGTAAGGGGCCGCGAGCGGGGAGAACTCCAGCGTGTAGTAGACGCGCCTGGACATCGCCAGTTGCTGGGTCAGGCGTAGATCGACCGCCACCTGGCGGGCGAACGCCGAGGCGTTGAGCGTCTCGGGCAGCACCAGCCTGGGCATGGCGACCAGGATCAGAATCGCCAGAACCCCAAAGGCGGCCAGGAGCTCGGGAAAGGCATATCCGCCGACATGCAGACTTCCCGATCCCTGTACGGACCGGGAAGCCAGTTGCTCGCGCATGTGAAGTGCTCCTGCGGCCCGCCCCTTGCGGGCCGTGGTAGCGATACTAGTGGCCGGTGCCCGTGCTGTGGTCGACGGCGCCGCTCGTGGTCTTCACACGACAGTCGTTGGTCGCCACGTAGCTGTTTGTGTACGGCGTCAGCGTGCTTGACCGCGGGTCGTTGGGCGGCCCGTCCGGGAAATAGACCGCGTCGTTCGCAAACGACACAAACGTCGCAAAGCCTGTCTGCCCCGGACACGACCCGTTGTTCCGGAACTGGTAGAGCGCGACAGCGGAGTTGATCGCCCGCATCGTCGCCAGGTCCGCGTTCTTCCGCGCGTCGCCCTGCGCCCCGAAGTACTGCGGCATCGCCACGGCGATCAGGATCCCCAGCAGCATCACGACCGCCAGCACCTCGACAAACGTAAAACCTCTCTCGTTCGAATAAGACCGGCTCATTTCTCCTCCTCCTTCACGCTCTTTCACGGCCTATTATCTGCCCGTTCGGTGTAGCTTTTAGACACGATCCCGCGACTCTTACGGGAGAGAATCATCGTAGTACTGCCCTGGCCAGCCCAAAGATCGGGAGGTACAGGGCCATCAGAATGACCCCGACGATTCCCCCCAGCACCAGGGTCAGCGCCGGCTCCATCATGGTCAGCAGCCGCTTGACCGCAAAATCGATCTGGCGGTCGAGCAGGTCGGCGGCGCGCCCGAGCATCTCGTCCAGCGTTCCCGTCTCCTCCCCCAGCGCGACAACTTGAAGGAGCATCGGCGTGAACAGTGGGTTCTTGCCCATGCCTTCCCGCAGGCGCTGGCCGCGGCTGATGTCCTCCTGCAGAGCCACAATCGCCTTCCGCATCGCCTCCCGGTCGACCGCGTCGGCCGTCGCGCCCAGCGCACCCATAATCGGCACCCCGCTGCCGAGCATCGTGCTCAGTGTACGTGCGAAGCGACTCAGGACAACGAGCCTAGCCACACGGCCAAACACCGGCAGCCTGAGGGTCAAGTCGTCGAACCAGGGCCGGACGCGCAGCCAGATCGTCCGCTGCCCGGCGAGCCAGAGGATCGCCCCCATAGAGGCCAGGATCAGGAGGTAGTGTCGCCGCACCACATGACTGACGGCCACCAGGACCAGCGTCGGCGCGGGCAGGGTGGCGCCTCCGGCCCTATAGACTTTCTCGAACGCCGGGACGACAAAGAGCAGGAAGACGGTGATGACGATGGCCGCCAGCGCGAGCACGATAGCCGGGTAGATCAGCATCGCCCGCCACCTCTGACGAAGGACTTCTTCGCGCTCGAGGAGCTCCGCAAGGCGGGACAGCGCCACGTCGAGAGTCCCGGCCACCTCCCCCGACCGCACCATGCCGGCGTAGAAGGTCGAGAAGACGGCGGGATGCCTTTCCAGGGCGTGCGAAAATGGCTTCCCGGCCTCGAGATCCTGCCGCACCGCGGCGATGACCTGCCGCAGGAACCGGCTGTCCGTTTCGTCGTGAAGGGCCTGCAGGCTCCGCATCAGCGTGATGCCCGCCCCGACCATGGCGGCCAGCTGATAAGTGAACGTCGTCAGTTCGTCGAGCGAGACACCGCGGCCCAGGAACCATGGGATGGCGGCGCGGCGCTGGCGGGCCGGCTGCAACGACGTGATGAAGTACCCCTGCTGGCGCAGGCGCGCCCGCGCAATCGTGGAGTCGTCGGCCTCCAGCACACCCTTGTGGATGGCGCCGGCGGCGTCCCGGACGGTGTAGGTGAACGACGCCATGCCTCAGCCGTCCTGCCGCGTGCCGGTATCCGAGAGAATGACGCGCCGCAGCTCCTCGATGCTGGTGAGGCCGGCGCGCGCCTTCTCGATGCCGCTGGAGCGCATTGTCCTCATCCCTTCTGCGACGGCCGCATCGTTGATCGCGGCAGCCGGCCGGCGCTGCAGGATCAGGTCCCGAATCCCATCGGTGACGAGCATGATCTCGAAGATGCCGCTCCGGCCTTTGTAGCCCAGGAAACCACACTCGGGGCACCCGCGCGGCCTGTAGAACACGGTCTTGTCGCTGCGGTCGTGCTGCGGCATCTGCGCAGGCGTGAAGCCCAGTTCGTCAAACAGCTCGGGGCTGGCCTCGTAGGGCTCCCGGCACTCGCAGAGAGTTCGTACGAGCCGCTGGCCAACGGCGGCCAGCATCGAGGACGTGATCAGATAGGGCTCCACTCCCATCTCGACCAGGCGGGCAATCGCGCCGGCCGCGTTGTTGGTGTGGAGGGTCGTGAGGACGAGGTGGCCGGTGAGCGCGGCCTGCACCGTGGTCTGGGCCGTCTCGGGGTCCCGGACCTCGCCGACCATGATCACGTCGGGGTCCTGACGCATGATGGCGCGCAAGCCGGTGGCAAACGTGATTCCCATCTTGACCCGGGCCGCGATCTGGGTGATGCCGTCCAGGTGGTACTCCACGGGGTCCTCGACGGTCATGATATTGCGTGAGCGCGCGTTGATGCTGCTGATGCAGGCGTACAGCGTCGTGGTCTTGCCGCAGCCTGTCGGCCCGGTCACCAGGATCATGCCGTAGGGCTTCTCGAGGAGCCGGCCCAGCAGCGGCTCCTGATCTGGGAGCAGGCCGAGGTGCTCGAGGCCGCGCAGGACGCGGCTCTTGTCGAGCAGCCTGACCGTCACCCGCTCGCCGAAGATGGACCCGACCGTGGCGATACGGAGGTCGTATTCCCGTCCGTGATCGGCGAGGAGGATGCGGCCGTCCTGGGGCCGGATGTGCTCCGAGATGTCCAGCCCGGAGAGGACCTTGACCCTGGAAGCGACAGCGGCCGCCACGCCCCGGGGCAGCTTCGCCTTGTCGTACAGCAGCCCGTCGACCCGGTACCGGACGGTCACATCGGTCTCTTGCGGCTCGATATGGATGTCGGTCGCGCCGTCCCGGACCGCTCCCTGGACGATGGAGTCTACCAGACGCACCACCGGCGGGTCGTACGGCGATTCGGACATCCGGACGGCGGCGACGTGCGCGTCGATCGTGTCTCCCACCTCAACCTCGCCGGCCCGCTCGGCCACCCGCATCTGCACGTCGAAGTGCTTGCCGAGCGCGATCGCAAAATCCGACTCGGTCGTGAGGAACGGCTTGACCCGAGCCTTTGTGATGAATGCCACCCGGTCTATTGCCACGATGTCGGTCGGATCCACCATCGCCAGGTGGACCTCGTTGCCCTCGCGGGTCAGCGGCATCACCTTGTGCTCCGTGATGAGCGCCTCGGGGATGCTGCGCAGCAGCGTGGCATCCACAGGGTAGGTGCTGAGGTTGACGTAGGTAACGCCCCGCTGCTCCTCCAGGACCTCGCCGATGATCTGCTTGGGAACGTACCCGCGCTCGATCAGGATGCGGCCGAGCCGGTCGCCGGTCTTCTCCTGCTCAGCCAGGGCGTCGGCCAACTGCTGCTCAGTGATGAAACCGGCGTCTACGAGGAGCTGCCCGAGTTTCCTGCGCCCTTCGATTGGGGGCCGGTAGAGGGTGCCGTTCCGGTTGCGTTCGACCACCA
Organism: bacterium; assembly: GCA_050694895.1. Taxonomy (GTDB): domain Bacteria; phylum Sysuimicrobiota; class Sysuimicrobiia; order Sysuimicrobiales; family Humicultoraceae; genus JBQTJP01. Next base: position 3,969 of record JBOGSE010000066.1, read on the forward strand.
CATCCCCGAGGACGACCAGCCGCTCGAGTTCTGTTTCGATCTCCTGGGTCGAGGCGCCCATGATCTTTGCGAGCTCCACCGAGGTCGCGGCTTTGTCAGGATTGACGTGGAAATGGAGCATCAGCCGCTGGCGCAGGGTGGCCGGCTGGTCGTCGCGAAGTCGCGAGGTTTCCGTCGCCATCGGCTATCTCCGCCCCATCCGCCGCTCCCTCCGCGCGCGGGCGGGACTGTTCGGATGGATGGCGTCCATCGAGTTCGCGGTCTGGTGGCCGGCGACCCATTGCTCGATCTGATCCCGCCTGAAGCGCCAGCGGCGCCCGACGCGGAACGCGGGCAGCTCGCCGTTCTGCGCCATGCGGTACACGGTGACGGCGTGCAGCCGTAGATAGGCCGCGACTTCCTGGACTGTCAGGATCGTTGGCTGCGCCATTGCCTGTGTTGTCCGCGTGAGTTTCGGGCTTTCTGCTCTAGTGAGCACACGTAAACTGTTGAGAGCATCGATTAGCCTTGGCAGCCTGTATATGCACGAAT